>NZ_JAKDUI010000169.1 GCF_030457785.1 Psychrobacter sp.
ACACGGATATGGTTATGGCTGCGCTAAATCAGGCGATAGCAGACAGGAACAACCCCAAAGATGTGATTCATCATAGTGATCGCGGCGTTCAGTACTTATCAATTCGCTATACTGATAAGATGGCTGATTCTGGCGTCATTGCATCTGTTGGCACGACAGGTGATTCATACGATAATGCGTTGGCTGAAACGGTTAACGGACTTTATAAAACGGAGGTGATTGAATATTTAAAACAGCAGTGGCAAGGTGTGAGTGATGTTGAATTAGCAACCCTTGAATGGGTCGATTGGTTTAACAAAACTCGCATTCATAGTACGATTGGCTATGTGTCCCCTTTTGAGTTTGAAAAGCGGTATTATGATAATTTAATCCTGTCAGGCATTGCTGCCTGACTCAAGTAAATCAGCCTCCGATAAAGTCGGGGCGGTTCACTTTCTTAGTCATGGTGAACTCCTATTTGTCTTCTTTAGTTTACCAAGTTTTTGTCTACGGTTTTTTCAGCATACACCAGCAAGTGCTTAGCCGATTGTAGCGGATATACTGCATTGATAAAGTAAATCTAACCATCATTGCCCCAACGTATCTTACTTAACTCATCAAGTAAGGCTGGTCGTCTTGGCTTAGTACTAAATCGGGCTTGCCATCCTGCGACCATCGGTTGCCATACCTTTTTGCCCTCAGGAAGTGCCTCTAACATGATTTGAATATCCTGTGCCAACTCATGATAATGCTTGCGTTCACCGACATTTTCAATACATTTTTGCCAATGTTGTAGATAAAAATCTATCAACCAACTTGCATCATTAGCAATCAATTCATCTTGATAACGCTTGATATAATAAATATCAGGATGAGCTTTAATCAAAGCTGATAGCGCTTCGCTTTGTTTTTCTAGTTCATAGATTTGAATTAATACAGCATAGGTACTTCTGTCAAAGGTTGAACGGGCAAAATATGAGTTCATAGAAGGTGTATCATTAATACTTTTATCAATGCTTTGTTGCAAGCTGTGTTGTAACTCTACCTGTTTCGCCTTGATAGTTTTTTGCCATTCAGTTTCTGTATAGCTATCCTTCCATTGTTGATAATAAGACTCATTAATTCTACCGCTACTCGCTTCAATTGCTAACGCTTTACTGTTCTCACGCAAGATAGTCAATAACTTATCTTTATCGTACCTTTTAGTTTGTAATGTGTCATTTTTTAATGCCTGACTGGCTATATTGACAAACTGTATTTGCCATCCCTCTATCTCACTATGATAACCCCTATCTTTTCTCTTAGCTATCCTCACGCCTTCTTCAATGAAGCTCATAGCATCTTCTAACTTACCTTCTTGCATGGCATTATTTATCAGCATAAGGCGAATGGCTGGCAGATGTTGATAATCTTTTATCAGCTGGGCAACAGGCTCAACAACCTTAGAATAAATAGCCAGCTTAGGCGTATTATGAATATAATTTAATAAGCCAATTTTTAGTACCATCATGTTTTTAAGCTCAAAATCCCTATAAGAGGAAATTTTGGTCTTCTCGATACTTTGGTTTAAAAAATTAACCGCACCTAGCCAATCTTGCTTAGCAATAAATAAATCAAAGTACAATCGTTCCATATGATAGTTGTCAGAGATTTGACGTATATCACCTTCATATTGCCAGTATTGTATTTTCTCTTTTATCTCAGTGATTAAGGTATCAGGCAGGTAGGTATGGTATACCGTAAAATCTTGTGACCAATCTGGCAAATATCCAATACCATAGTCATTATCTTCAACATTAAACAATACTTTGCCAAGCTTGGCAAAACCTACATTAACAGGCTCATATAAGTCTGAGTCGGGATACTCATCATACAGCCTGAGTATCGTATCCATCCAATATATTGCCATACTAAGTTGGTATTGAGGCTGAGTAGTAAACTGGTTAAATAACATATCAAATTGATATAAAGGCTCACTGACATCAGGTTCATAGCCATATAATTGATAATCATCTAAGTCTAGTAGGCTATCAATTTGACGATATAAAGACTGCAAAACGATAGGGTGATGCTCAAAGCTTTCGTATTTGGAAGATATGTCTTGGATTCTTTCGTCTTTTAAATTAGAAAACTCATAATCCTGTTTGGCACTGGCATTTGTATTGACTTTGCTATGGGCATTGTTTTCATGGGCCTTTGCCTGATACTGGCTGTGCCAGATGACCAATTCATCGATAAGCTCAGGATGACGCAAAAAGCAATGCTGAACGAAATTGCGCAGTGCTTTTTCATCAAGGGAATGTATCATCTTATCCTTATCAATTATGCCATCAAGCACCTCAGCACTTCCAACATCATTATAACAATCCATACCAGTCGCCGAGTCGATTGTAGGCAGTTGACCGCCTGCTTGTAACGTACGAACTTTTAGTAACATTGCTACCATATGCTTGCAATAATCATCATAAGGGCATTGGCAGCTCATAGACTCAATCACCATATCTTTATCTGGCAAATCTGTGAGCAATAGCTTGACTTGATAAGAACGACTGCCAATCACATAAGAGACATATTGCTTGGTTTTTATACCGTGGGTACTGACACTTTGCTTTGATAGCTGAGTCACTCGCCCCATGTTTTCATAGTCACACCCACGCTCGATGATAGTATTTCTAAATAGCTTCTCAAAGCGTGATAACTTGCCAAGTGCCATCTTGTACCCTTTTATTTACAGCTTTATAGTTAATACCCCGCTCTCAACACTTTTAGGGGTTGAAAAAAATGACACCTCACTATCCTTAAAGTTTTCGACCAAGAAGACCAAGGACAATGAGATGCCACTTGACGAATTTATCATTAATATCTATCTAATGGTAGAGCAATATTATACCAATTCCCTCTGTACACGACAAAAAACAAAAAAGCTGACTAAGGACAAGGCATAATAGTAATTTTTCTTACGAACCACACTTGATGAAATGAGAGTCGCCTAATTCATTAAATGGTGACAACTATGTTGACAAACACCGAGCGTAAGATATTCCCATCTGATCAAGCGGCGTTTAAGGTTGTTTATCTAGCAACTCAGCAGGCTTCTAAAAAGTGGTCGATGCCTATCCATAACTGGACGTCTGCTCTTAATCGTTTTATGATTATGTTCGATGAGCGTGTTAGTAAGCATTTAATCTAAATTGCAGTTACACAGAATCTGGGATGGGCTCTCTTAACGATTTTTATTTATCAACTTGACTGTCAGCGCAACTAATTAGCATATACTCTGTTAGTTGGATTTCATTTTCTAGATTACCTCTAATTATCATCTCATACCTTTAGCTTCCTATAAACCTTATAAAAACATTCTCCTGCCAACAATAATAGCAGATAGCCCTAGATGCATAAGATTCCATAGGTGATTACAACTTATTAACAAACAAGACATTTAGGATAAAGGATAGTTGGCTATTATGGAGTATTATTATTAAACGTTTGTATAATATAACTACAAACCTTATTTTACCGATTTTACCGCCTAAAAAAACGAGCAAGGGAGATGTCATAATGAAGGCTAATCATTCAGTACTTAAAAAAATGCTGTCACTGGCAATAGGGGCAACGTTAATTGGTGGCCTAGCTGGCTGTGTTGTGACACCTGATTACGACTATGGTGATCGTCCTATTTATAAGGATGATAGACACCAAACCAACAAACATCATGATAGAAAGTATAAGCACGACTATAAAAAGAAATATAAAGGCGATGATGTTGAAGATAGAATTAAACGAGAAGCTCGTTACCCTGCTATAAAAAGACAGGCTGTAAGAAAGGTTCAATCAATGGGTTATCGTGTTGATGAGATTGAACTAGATGAAAAGAATGGCCGTGGTATTTTTGAGATTGAAGCCAAACGTGGCGGGCAAGAGTACGAAATTGAACTCGGCTATCCCAACCTAAATGTCATTAAGATTGAAAAAGACTAAATTACTGCAAACATATTTTTAAATATTATTTTAATACTTAGAGGTAAGTTTTCATGACAAATATTAAGCTACTATCAGCAGGCCTTATGGCTGCTACTTTAGGGGTTGCCACAGGCTGTACATCAACTCCATTAATCCTAGATGGTCCTATTTATCATCCTAATGGAGGCGTTTATTACCCGGATGGTAAAGGCGATTATAAAAAGCATGATGACTATAAAAAGAAAAATAAGAAGAAACACAAGAAGAGTGAGTACAATCGAGTTAATGCAGAGAGAGTGGCCACTCGTAAGTTAAACAGTATGGGCTACCGAGTTGAAAAGGTAGACTATAAGCACAGCCAAGGCATTGTCAAAACAAAAGCATACCGTGGTGGCAGTAAATATAAAATTGACTTGGCTTATCCAAGCATGAATGTGGTCAAGCTAAAGAAAGACTAGTAGAGTAGGGGAGCACCTACATTAACGACTGCTCAGGCTGTCTATATAGTCTGCCCAGTGCTGCATCATTTGAGTACGTGTGTCTATCTCATCAAGTCGGTTATACGCTCCACCATGGGTATCTTTGATTCTATGGCCAAGCTGTAGCTCTGTCACAATGTCTGAATAGCGAAGTTCAGGTTGTTCCATCAGTAAAGTTTTGGCAGATGCCCTAAATCCATGTGCACAGTGCTTACCTTTATAGCCTAGACGATGAAAGGCTTGAACCAAGGTCGCTTTACTCATGTATGCATTATTTGATGAGCGAATTGACGCAAATACATAAGGCTTATAACCGGTTATCTTTTGAATCTCACGCAGGCGGTAGATAACTTGATCTGCCAATGGCACTACCAAGCTTGAGACCATATCCTCACGACCTTCACCCTTAGTAGGTGAAAACTCCCATAGTTTATTATCCCAATCAATCTCATCCCAGCGCATAGAGCGCAGATCGATACTGCGCACAAAGACATAAGGCAATAAATTCATTGCCATCAAGGTCAGCTCGCTTGCTGCAGTAAACTCTGACATATCCCTTAATAACATAGCAAACTCATCGGGTTTAGTCAGTGCTGGCAAGTGTTTACCAGAGTTGGCTGGTGCCAATTCTCCACGGGTGTAAATGGCAACGTTGTTATCGCACAAACCCCGTGCAACAGCGAATGAAAATACTTTTTCTGTATATAAACGGGTACTGGCACCGACAAAGGCTGCTTCATTATCGTTATTTTGAATAGATTCACAGACGTTTAGGATGGTTTCGCTGGTAATATCATTAATACGTAAGTCGCCAATCTCAGCACACATATAACCCAAGCACAGATCCCAAAACTTTAAGGTAGATTCACTAAAAGAGCGCTTACCAGATTTGCGTTGACGGCGGCTATTAATTTTATTGTCCTTCCAGGCTTCAGCAATCTCAGAAAAAGTGGCATTTTTTAGATGAGCGTATTTATTAACCCGTTGCTGTTGGCGTATGGCTTTAGGGTCAGTGCCATTTCGAACCATATCTAATACAGATTCTGCTTTGGTTTTAGCCTCGTTTAAACTAATATCCTCTACAGAGCCCAAAGTCATACGTGGACGTTTATTAGGCTGATGTGGGTGGGTATAACGTAGATAATATTCTTTTTTACCATTAGGGTAGGTGCGTACACTTAACCCCGGCACACCAGCCACCGCAACTAGGTAATCTTTATCACGGCACTCAAGTCTATTGATGTCCCGTTTATTATGAATAATCATATTTCTCACTTTATTGCTTTTATCAGTTAGATAAAGTGCACCTGTTTTTTGCACAACTTTTTATAAAATAATTTTTGTACAATCTAGATAATTATTGTGCTAAAGTATTCCTAACAAACAGCGTTCGCTGTCTCTCATTGCTACTATCTCTTCTCAAATCCAGTGCCAAATCACTTCTTTATTTGGACACCAAACTGGACACCAAAACCACATAAAATAAAATACAAACCCTTTAT
>NZ_JAKDUI010000170.1 GCF_030457785.1 Psychrobacter sp.
TCGATATTATCTGCGCTATTTTCCTTGTTTGACTGCCATTTATCTCATTTTTATCACCATTTTTAAAATGAGGACACACCCTAAATTAATATCGGATTATTGAATTATTGTTTTGTGGATGAAAGTAAATCAAAGTCTTGCTTTCATTATGGTAGATTGTTTTTAAAATTCAAGCCATAGCAGACAGAGATGTCTTGGTTTTTGTATGGTGATTGCAACCACCATACAACTATAGTCATTTCACCATAAAAGTATTACTGCGTTGACTTCGCTTGAAGTATTAAATATACATCTACATTCGGTTGCTTTGTACTACTTTCAAATTAAATCGACTATATTTAAATTGGTTTGGAATCTATTTATATTGTTTATCAATGGCGCTGCGAGCAATAACGGAGTGAAAGTGCTACGTTGTCGCCATGAATAGCATGCAGGCGACGGAATGATCGTCAATCTGTGATAATCTATTGCTATAAAATGCAGTGAGCAATGGCGAGATTTATAGTATGAATAACAAACGAGCCAAACTGATCAAATAGGAAATATCATGATAGAAAGTACTGATCTGAATGTATCAGATGCGAAACAGATAGGGGCGATGACTGAGCAACAAGTGCTAATCGCTGGTGGTGGTCATGTGGGTTTGTCTTTCGCTTTATTGTTAGCGCATCATGGTATCGCTAGTACGTTACTAGAAAAAATGCGTTATCCAACCATCAGTCCGAACGATGACAGCACGCGAAGTCACTATTTAGACAGTCGCAATACCGCATTGTCACGACGTACGGTACAGATTTATCAAGAGATTGGGCTTTGGGATGAGTTACAAAGCCATGCTTGCCGTATCGATACGGTACAGATCAGTGAGCAAGGTAGCTTTGGTAGAGCGCAGCTGAACAAAGCGGAAGAGAAAGTAGAGTCCTTTGGGCAGGTAATGGAAAACGCATGGCTTGGGCGCAAACTGTTACTAGCCGCGCAGCAAGAGCCGCTGATTACTATCGTTGATAATGCCAATGTCAACGCTGTCGAGCAACAAGATGACGGCGTGACGTTGAGCTATAGTCATTTCGATGAAGAAGAGCAGCAGCAACTGCAAGCGAGTGTTTTGGTCGCTTGTGATGGTCGGGATTCTACGGTGCGTGAGTTATTAAATATTAGCACCACCAGTTATGACTATCAGCAAACGGCCATCGTCGGTGTGGTCGAGACTTCTATGCCGCATGAGCATGTGGCGATTGAGCGATTTAGTCCAGCAGGTCCACTCGCGGTGCTGCCACTGACCGATCCAGAAGGCGATGGTAATGATGAATACCAACAAGACTATAGACGCTCGGTGGTCTGGATATGTCCAAAAGGTGAAGAAATCCAATATCTGGAGGATGATGCGCACTTTTTACAGACTTTGCAGCAGGCCTTTGGTCAACGTGCTGGAAAATTCGTCACTGCTGGTCGCCGCGGTGCCTATCCGTTGACTCGTGTATTAGCGGACAAGCAAGTAACAGGTCGTTGTGTCATGATGGGAAATGCAGCCCATACTTTGCACCCAGTGGCCGGTCAAGGATTTAACCTTTGTATGCGTGACGCGCACGTGCTGGCACAGATGATGAGCGCCCAAGTACTCAGAGGTGCAGATATCGGTGAGACGCAATTATTACAACGCTACGAAAAATCTCGCTTAAGCGACCAAAAAAGAGTGATTCGTTTTTGTGATGCTGTTGTTCATGGTTTTACGCATCCGAACCCAGCCATCAAGCTGGCGCGCAACGTGGCCTTGGTCGCATTTAATAAACTGCCAAATATTAAGCCATTGGTTGCCAACTACGCGATGGGCTTAAAATCGTAAGATTAGCGGTATAAGCACATTGATAAAGTGTAATGATAATACGCATTCTAATATGCCAAGCGTGTTCAGATTGAAAGAGAAACATTAAGAGATAAATTATGACAAACAACCAAACGCTGATCATCGGTGGCGGTATCGTCGGTGCGACGCTGGCGCTAAAATTGGCACAGGCGAAAATCCCCGTAACGCTAGTCGATGCAAGCCCTGCACGTGATGAATCAGAATGGCAGCAAGTACTAAGCCGCCGTGATGCTCGTGTTTATGCCCTGAGCCTTGCTAGTATTGAATTGCTAAAAGCGGTCGGCGCTTGGCAAAAGGTTGCGCTGTCTGAGCGCAAAGCTGACTATACGCAAATGCAGGTATGGCAGCTAAACGGCATGGGTGAGTTACTGTTTGGTGACGTTGATGACAGCACTAATAGCGATAACAATGATGATAACAAAGCGGACAGTGCTGTAGATTTGCTTGGTAGTATGGTCGAGCCTGCTGTGATTGAACACGCATTATGGCAGCGTCTATCTGCAGAGGATGTGTGTGACTATCTAACAGTCATGGCTGGGCAAAAAGTCGTTAATATGGATTGGTTGGGTGCGCAGCAAGGCTATCGGGTAAAACTAGAAGGTGGCGCAGCGATAGAGGCGAAACTACTAGTGGGCGCGGATGGTCGCGGTTCTTTCGTACGTAAGCAGGCCGCTATTGCGCTGGATACGCTCGATTACCAGCAAACAGCGATTTGCTGTGCCATTCAGACTGAAAAACCCCATCGAGCTACTGCCCGTCAAGCCATGCTACCCACAGGAACGCTAGCGTTGTTGCCGTTGGCAGATATCACCGACGAAGACAAAGCCAACCCGCAACATTGGCAGTCTATCGTGTGGACACTGCCGCGCAATCAGGCGTTGGCGCTGCTTGAAGAAGACGATCGTGTCATCGCTGATAAGTTGGCTGCTGCCAGTAACTATGAGCTTGGCGGTATCAAAAAGATTGAGTCGATTGCCAGCTTTCCACTAACGGCACAGCAGGCCAAAAGTTATGTGGCAGACAATCTAGTATTGATCGGTGATGCAGCGCATGGTGTGCATCCGTTGGCGGGACAGGGATTAAACTTAGGCATGCTCGACGTGCAGGTACTAAGCGAGCAGCTGATGCATGACTATGCCCGTAGTGGTTGTACGATTTGGGGTGCCAGTCAAACGTTGCGTGGTTATGAGCGTTTGCGCCGTCCACATAATAGCCTGATGATGCACAGCTTTTCGGCGCTTAATTGGTTGTTTGCAGGGTCGATTTCGCAATGGCGGCCTGTGCAGCAGATACGTAGCGAAGGAATGTATCGTGTGGGTAAAATGAAACCGCTGATGCGACTATTTGCCAAGCAGGCAAGTGGGGTGTAATTTTGTGGAATTCTTACATTATCTAATGATAGTGTTTTTGTGAAAGTCTTGGACATTAAGTATTGAGGCAGTATGACAACCAGAGTGCAAATGATTATCGAAACACTGAGGGAAAACCCTGAACGTACTTTTACTGCTCGTGAAATGGCAGAGACTTTTATTGAGCGTTATCCAAATGAAATTAAAGAAAAACAGAAAAACCCTCGTTATAAAAACCGTGATGAACTGATAGCTCAGTTAGCTGCTGAAATAGGTGGAGAGCGTACTGAAGCTGCAAAGAAAAAATGTAAAAACGTGACAACACAAGATAAGCCACGCCCAAGATTATATTTCTGGTCAGAAACCCCAAGCATTAATGAGGCTGAAGGTGTAGATGCTTCTGAAGAGCCAGTGGTTCATTCACAGCCTCCAGTGGATTCTATTGATAGTAGTATAAACACGCTTGCTTTGAACGAACATGAACTCTACCCGTTATTAATTGATTTTTTGGCAGAGGATATGGGGCTGTTTTGTAGACGAATTGATGAGCGTAAATCTCGTAATACACAGGGTGCAGGTGGTAACCACTGGCTGCATCCAGATATTGCTGCTCTAGAAACATTGGATAAGAATTGGTCTAGTGTGGTGAGAGACTGTGTTCGGAACAGTAATGATGCTTATGTGCGGCTGTGGTCATTTGAAGTTAAAAAAGATTTGAATAAAAGCAATGTTCGGAAGAGTTTCTTTCAGGCAGTTTCAAATTCTAGCTGGGCTAATTTTGCTTATTTAGTTGTAACAGGTCTAGATTCAGCAGTAGAAAGCGAGCTGCAAATGTTATCAGGCTTACATGGTATTGGGGTAATCATACTAAATACTCGGTCACTTTTTGATAGTCAGATATTAATACCTGCAAGAGAGCGTAACAACATAGACTGGCTGTCAGTCAATCGCATTACTGAAGAGAATAAAGACTTTGAATCGTTTGTGGATCAGGTCGGTATTTATATCCAAACAGGCAGAATCACTAAAAGCTTGTGGAATAAATGATTTTTAATTGTATTAAAAATCATAGATCGTAAATCGCAATATATAAACCATACAATTTTCTAATGATTTTTACGAACCAAAGGCAAACCCAAACCCAAACCCATGCTTATCCCTAAATACTGGGCACAACACAAACAAAGCTTTAAGTCGTCAGTGTCCACTGGTGGCGCATCTGACAGCGGCGAGTCTACACAAGTGACCATCAAGCGATACGGTTGGTCAGATGACAGTCGAGCAGGGGCGCTCGGCCGTGCGAAAGAGCGGGTGCATGAGGCTCATCAGCGCTGGCTGGATGGCGAAGATATTGTCAAACGTGAGCGTAGTGAAGAGTACAACGAAAAGAATGGCATTCCCATTCGTGAAGAGATTGTTGCTGAGTATGGATTTTCAGAGAGAGGGTTGATTGCAGGTCACATAGCAGATAGGCAACCTGAACATCAGCTGTCTGATACAGGGTTGATAGTCACGCGCAATGGTTACGGTGCACAGGTTGCTAATGTCAATAAGATTGCGATTGTCGATGTCGATCATGCGGACTTACTGCATCACCACTATCCTGATGAATATGATGAAAATGGCTATATGACCGAATTAGCCATCAAACAAAGCAGTCCAACAGGCAAAGTAAAGGTTTGGTTTTTTGTTCTGGCTTTTGTCCTTATTGCCAGTGTCATTGCTTGGCTAGAGCTATCTTGGTTGTGGCTGATAGCTGTGATGGTCGCTGTCACTGCTTATTTGTGGCAACAAGCCAGCAAAAAAGACAAAGCGCGCACGCAAAAACGCGCTGACGATACTGCCTCATTGCAACCCCTAGTCGTTGACTTAGTTCGCAAGCGAGTGGCCACACATTCGCATGAACAGTTCCGACTGTATGAAACGCCAGAAGGGTTTCGTCTCATCGCCACCCACGATAACATCGAGCCTAGTGATGCGTTGGTCGCAGAGTGGTTTGAGCACTTCCATGCTGATGCTAATTACGTACGTCTTTGCCAAGCGCAGTGTTGTTTTCGCGCGCGGCTTACTGCTAAGCCTTGGCGTATGGCAGAGGTCAATGAGAAAGGTACATTGAATAAAAACATTCCGACGAAAGATTTTTGGTCGATGCCTAGCGATGATGTAGATTCGGAAGAAAACGAGTGGCGTCACGCCGCGCTTGAGGCTAGAGAAAAGTGGTTGGCTGATTATGATAAATATGCGAAAAATTATCGAGCCTGCCGTTATATTGAGACTTATTCTGGTAGAGAGGCGACTCGCTTTGGCGTGGCTGCAAGTGACATCTCAACACAGGCCTTAACACGCGCCGCTATTAATGGCTTTATTCGATGGCATGATGATGCTTGTCAGGTGGATAAAGATCTGGATTTGGCTTGATGGTAGGTGCATGGTTCAGGAAATTAGCTGAGCAAAGAACCTTCCAAATAAATGATATTTATATACACTCTAAGCCTTAATTATTTATGCACCAGTCACATACGACAAGAGCGTAAGCCGCTGCTCTGGCAACCACTTATTGTGAAAGCCGGAGTACAGATCCAAGCGATCGTCTACTGGCTCATAGTCTGTAAAATCGTACGACGCAAAGATGGTTTTAACATTTTACCGCAGAAATCCCCTACCTCTAAGGTAGTGGGATGAATGC
>NZ_JAKDUI010000171.1 GCF_030457785.1 Psychrobacter sp.
AGTAAGGCGTTGCTTATTTTTTTCAATGGTTCCTCAATTCTATACAGCCCCTAGTTGATTACTTGATTATTTGTTTGCTTGATTATTTGTTTGCTTGATTATCTACTTGCTCATCTCTTCGCTAAGCGCTTGGCTACGATCGTAACAAGCTTTCATGGCTTCGCTGATTTGACGGCCGATGTCATTGGCTTGCATCGACTCAACCGCTGCTTGGGTCGTACCATTCGGTGAGGTCACCTTACGACGCAGCTCAGCAGGCGTATCTTCACTGCCCATCGCCATTTTTGCCGCACCTAACATGGTTTGCATCGCCAGTGCTGATGCCTGTTCTTTGTCCAGTCCTAAAGCCGTTGCGCCATCGACCATCGACTCGATAAAGTAAAACATATAAGCTGGCGCTGAACCTGACACAGCTGTCACCGCGTGCATATGCTCTTCGTCATCGACCCACATGACCAGTCCTGAAGCTTCCATCACTGCCGTTGCTAACTGTTTTTGCTCTGCAGAAATATTATCAGTACCGTACAAGCCAGTCGCACCCATTTGAATCATAGAAGGCGTATTTGGCATCGCACGGACGATATTGCTATATCCTGACAGCATGTCAGATAAAAGCTCAGTCGACAAACCTGCCGCCACCGAAATCACTAGCTGCTTATCCAAAGCATCAGCAAACTCACTGACCACCCGTCTCATTACTTGCGGCTTGACAGCGAGCACCACCACATCAGCATCAATCACTGCAGCCTTAGGGTTTTCGCTTGCATCAACGGTATTCATTCCTTGGCTATCATACTTCTCACGGGTCTCTTTACTTGGTGCTGACACAGTGATTAGTTCAGGCTTGGTACCACAGCTAACCAGGCCGCTAATAAGTGCTTGCGCCATATTACCGCCGCCAATAAAACTGATTTTTTTATTGTCTAATACTGACACATTTATCTCCTGCTTAATAATTCAAAGGCATTCAAACTAACACAACGATATGTGAAATGACACCCAGTCTACCATACTGCCACTAGAACGTGTGCCCAATTCAAACGGACTACCTGCGTAATAGATAAAATCGGTAAAAATAGTGAGGAATAATTATCATATAACATATAGTGCATTACTTGGGCGAAGACAACTGTTGATAAGCTTAGTTAGCTGTTCCTCTTCAATAGCACGGTTCAACGTATCAGTGCCCAATACCCAGCTATCAAACGGTGATAATAATAAAATAGGCAGCTCAACCGCACGTTCATTGGTTGCAAGTTTACTTTCCATACTAGCCATATCGCCACTAGCAATATCATCTTTGCCGACAAACGTCGCACTAACCACGACTAAACTATCTCGCAACCATACCGGCACACCTAAAGTTTGATATAGCTTCTTTCCTGCTTGTGGGCGTGACGCCATGGCAGTTTGCACCCGTTGCAGCCTTCTCAATGGTGCAAATCTAATCTCAATCTCATTTTTATGACTGTGATTGTGATTGTGATTATAACTCTGATGCTTCAATACGCGTGTCAGCGCATTTGGCATAATCTGTGCTTGCCAAACCAATTCCACACTACTGCGTAAAATAAAAGAAATACACTGATTATCATCTGAGCTTGAGTTCACACTCGTTTCGGCAACCATGTCTAATCTTTGACTTTGTATATTAAGTGGTAGCTTTAGCCAATTAAGCCACTGAGTGCTCAGCCTATACATATGCTCACGATAGCGGCGAATGACGTAGGATCGATGAACACCTTGCCAAAAAATCTGCGTTTGATGATCGTGGTCATGACGTTGGCTCAGTGCTAAGGCATCATTTACCAATTGCTTTGCTGGTGGTAACGGCTCATCTTGGCTTATCCAATGGTGCAACAACTGACGCTGTCGGCTGAGCGGCAAACGCTGTAGCGTATTTATGTTGACGACGCGCTGTTCTGGATACTGCTGCAATGAGGCAACTGCCGCCTGCTGTAAGTCATCTTCTGCCTGAGCATTGATAATGACTTGCGCATCGCTTAATAGCTGCGCACTGCGGGCAATATTATCAATCACGTTTGGGTTGTATGTCGCCAACACGGGCATGATATCTCGCCGTAGACCGCTACGCATATTATCACCAGTATCGTTGGTAGGGTCATCTATGTAAGGCAGTTTTAAGCGTTGAGCATAGGCACTAATCTGAGCACGTCGTACCGTCAGCCAAGGTCTCCAAAGTATATTTCGATGACCGTCTCGATCTTGTATACGCCATGGCTGCATACCTGACAGACCATTGACACCTGCCCCTTGAATCAGACGCATCAGTACTGTTTCCGCTTGATCATCAGCATGGTGCGCCAATAGCAATACATCATCTTGATTGATATGTGCCCGCATCACATCATAACGAGCTTGCCGTGCCGCTTGTTCATCATAACCTTGGACTTGCGTAGGCAAAATATGACAAGGTAGATTTTGCACCTTAGCCCAACGCGCGACATGTCCTGCCCAAACCTTACTGTCTGCTTGCAAACCATGATCCACATGCAAAAGCTGCGGCAGAAATGGTAATTTATCTTGTCGATAGAGCTGCACACATAACGCCGCCAATGCTAATGAATCACGCCCACCACTACAAGCCAACCAAACACGCCGACCCTTCAGCTGTTCACCATGCTCAACCGTGCTGCTTACGAGTGCCGTCGCTAAGCCATCATCAATCGGCAAATCAGCAATTGGCATAATAGGATGTGAAAGGATCGCGCTGCTGGTCATAATCAACCTCATTGATGCCAATCAACAGTCATTCCAATAACAGCCATTCCAATAACAATCATTTCAACAACGGGCTATCGAGCTAACAGTGAGAGAAATGAAATATAATCTTGATTGGGCATCAGGTAAATAAGTTTATATGCGAATTGACGGATACAAAAAAACCCGCCATTGAATGACAGGTTTTTATTTTATCACTAAGTTGAATGTCTAGGGCATGTTGAACGCCACTTTAGACGATACGAGCCAATTAACAAGGCAGCATCACTTCAGAGTCGAAGGATTTAAGCTTTTGATAACGTATCTCGCAACGCTCTGTTGCATCTAGATCTTTGATCTCATCTAGCTGCTCAGTGATCAAGGCTTTTAATGCTTCCATGACTGGCTGTGGCTGTACATGCGCGCCTTCACCTTCTTCAACGACGGCATCAATCAAGCCCATTTGATGTAGATTAATGGCATTTAACTTCAGTGCCTCACTCGCATCTTTGGCTTTTTCTGCGGTTTTCCACAAGATAGAGGCACAGCCTTCAGGCGAGATGACCGAATAGATGCTGTTTTGCAGCATGTTGATTTTGTCACCAACCCCAATAGCCAATGCACCACCTGAGCCACCTTCACCGATGATGGTAACAATGATGGGTACTTTTAAGCTCGAAAACACCGCGATGCTTTCAGCGATGGCTTGCGCCTGTCCTCGCTCTTCAGCGCCAATACCAGGATAAGCACCTTGGGTATCTACAAAGGTCATCACAGGAATGTTAAAGCGCTCTGCCATTTTAACCAACCGAATGACTTTGCGATACCCTTCAGGATTGGCCATACCAAAGTTATGAGCGATACGCTCGCGAGTGCTGCGACCACGATGTTGACCAATCACCATCACCGGCTGACCGTCAAAACGCGCCAGACCACCAAGAATGGCTTTGTCGTCGGCATAAGCACGGTCACCGTGCAACTCATCAAACTCGGTAAAAAGTTGATTAACATAGTCCATAAATAATGGACGCTTCGCGTGTCGTGCAAGCTGCACACTATCCCATACCGTGCTCATAGACGCTTCCCTTTAATAAACATACTTAATAATAGCATCGTTATCGTTATTCACTTTCAGGTAATGAAAGTACAGTTGTAAACTCAATACAAGCAATAGTAGCACATCTTATATGGCATGGCATTATTAACAACACCGCTTTTGTTACCTGAACCTATAATTCAAACAGCACAATAGTAAACAGCAAAACCTTTAGATTTCAACCACACTCAAATTCATGCCCCATCTACTGAACTGATCGACTTCAGTACGCAGATCTGCAACTAAGAAAGCATAGTGCTCACTGCCATCCGCCACCGCTATCTGCCAACCACCGTCATCCATAACTTGTAACGTCAATTCTGGTAACGCACAATCACTGCGACTATGATGCGCCAAAACTGCCAAACGCAACAACAAGCAGAGATAGACAAGCTGATCACCACCGATGTGATGCGTTTGCTCTAGCATATCAGATTTTAGCTTGCGGCGATGATTGAACATCAACTGCGCCATGCGCTTTTGATCGACTTGCGAAAACCCCGGAATGTCCGAATGTTCGAGTAAATAGGCACTGTGCTTATGATAGCTACTATGACTGATCGCCAATCCAATCTCATGTAAAAATGCAGAACGTCTGAGTAAATCGCCATCATCGTTGCTCAGACCAAGCTTGTCTTTTACTTGCTGAAACAGATTGCGGCTGGTTTTGACCACTTGTTTGGCTTGTTTCTTATCGCCTGAATAACGCTTAATCAGCGCAAACACGCTGCGGTCACGCACGTCTTCACTCACGAAACGACCAAGCATGTCATACATAACACCTTCACGCAGCGCGCCATCTGAATACACAATAGTCTCTACGCCTAACACATCCATAATAGCAATCAGCACTGCTACCCCAGCTGGAAAGACCGCTCTACGATGCTCTTTGACACCAACCAAGTCAATGTCATCGATATTATCAATTTTCAGTAATAATTTTTTTAATTTTTTGACACCTGCATAAGTAATACATTCTTGTTCATCAGCCCAGCCTTTCGATACTAAGACGTTGCGTACCGCCTTAATCGTACCACTAGAGCCGACCACACTACTCCAGCCTACTGTTTGGTATTGATTATTAATCGCTAGTATTTCTTTGCGTGCGCCTGCTATCGCATTACTAAAAGCATCTTTGGTAATTTGACCATCCGCAAAGTACTTTTGCGTAAATGCAACGCAGCCCATTTGTAAACTCTCAGTCAATATCGGATCAAATTCTTGACCAATAATAAACTCTGTCGACCCACCACCAATATCTATTACCAAGCGTTTGTCACTACTGGCATTGGTGTGTGACACACCCAGATATATCAAACGCGCCTCTTCCCGCCCTGCAATAATTTCAATCGGCTTGGGCAAAATCTTATTGGCTTTAGCAATAAACTCATTGGCATTTTTGGCTTGGCGTAGAGCGTTGGTTGCGACGACACGGATACGCTCCTGTGGTACTGATTCCAAACGCGCTACAAAACGACTTAAGCAATCAAGTCCTCGCTTTTCAGCCGCTTCGCTCAACATTTTCTTGTCATCTAAGCCAGCAGCTAGCTGCACCTTTTCAGACATAGAGACTACTTTTCGAACTTCGCCATGATCAAGACGGGCAATGGCTAAATGAAAGCTGTTGGAGCCAATATCAATAGCGGCCATCATTTCATCGTCAGCGAGCGGTGGGTTTTTCAGAGAGTCAATAGGCATAAGAGAGGTCATTACCATGTTAGATAAATGGGAAAGGATTCAAATCAAAATGAGCCGTCTGCGATATACAAACATCACACGTACATACAATCATAATACTGACACAAATCGACGCAATTTTTGTTATTAAAGCATTTATGCCAATCACTGGCAAGCGAGACAAAATAATGCTTTAAGCCTAACGCACGATTGATAAACCAGCAAATATCCTTGCAAGTTCTGGTGCTTGTGTAACTCAAACCCGTTTGTTACATTGAAAGTCTTTGGTATTGCAATAAAGAACAATAACTTAAGGGGCTGTAGTAGATAAGGATTAAATATCACACCATTTTCTCAAGGTTTTCAGCT
>NZ_JAKDUI010000172.1 GCF_030457785.1 Psychrobacter sp.
GTACTGGTCACCCACATCAACTATGATAAATTACAGACGATTTCTTACTAAAAATATAGATTTCGTCAAAATATGTTAAAATTCTCAGTTAACAACTGTACATTGATTGCTCATTGCTGTGAATATAGGTATCATTAGCAATATGCAGTTACACTATTTCTCGAATCAGTAAAAAGGCATGATAAAAACTATGGATATCGAAAAAATACGCACCCTAATCGCTCTCATGGAAGAAAGTGAACTGGTTAATCTAGAAATCAGCTCTGATGATGAACACGTCAGCTTAACACGTCACTACGATGCACCCGTACCAACCATGATGGCTGCGCCCGCTGCTGGTTCTGCGCCTGCTGCCCCAGAGGCAAAACCTGCCGGTAAGTCTGGCAGTGTTGAAACGTCACCGATGGTTGGTGTATTTTATTCTGCTCCTAGCCCTAACGACCCTCCATTTGTAAAAGTGGGTCAAAAAGTTCAGGCTGGCGATACGCTTGGTATTATTGAGGCCATGAAAATCATGAACCCTCTTGAAGCCACTCAAAGCGGTGTCATCGAAGAAATCCTAGTCGACAATTCTGAAGTTGTACAGTTTGGTCAGCCCGTCGTTCGCTATAAAGCATAACGATATTTGCCACAGCTTACTTCATTGTGATTAATGCCTCATGATATTTTGCATTGTTTGTCGTATTTTACAGCAATGCTAAACATTCAGGCTCAATCAATCACTGCCGTTTCGACAAGGACAAGGATGACCCCATGATAAAAAAACTGCTCATCGCTAATAGAGGTGAAATCGCACTACGCATAGTCCGTGCCTGCAAGGCGTTAGGTATTGAGACGGTAGGCGTTTACTCCACCGCTGATGCCAATCTAATGCATCTGCGCTTCGTTGATGAAGCTATTTGTATCGGCAAACCCAATGCCAATCAAAGCTACCTAGATATCAATACTATTTTGACGGCTGCTGAAATAACAGGTGCAGACGCCATTCATCCAGGCTATGGTTTTTTATCTGAAAACGCTGAATTCGCCGAACAAGTAGAAGAAGCCGGACTAACGTTCGTTGGTCCCAACGCTGATCATATCCGCCTAATGGGCAATAAAGTTTCGGCCATTAATGCTATGAAAAAAGCAGGCGTGCCGACGGTCCCTGGCTCTGTGGGCGCAGTGACCTTGCACAACGCTGAAGAGCAAGCTCGCAATATCGGCTTTCCACTTTTAATCAAGGCCGCTTCTGGTGGCGGTGGTCGCGGTATGCGTGTTGTAGAACGTTTTGATGAGTTGATTGGACAGGTACAAGCCGCCAAACAAGAAGCAGAGCTGTGGTTCAGTGACGACACAGTCTACATGGAACGCTATCTACAAAACCCACGCCATGTAGAAGTTCAGGTACTTGCTGACGGTAACGGCAACGCTATTCATCTGTATGATCGTGATTGCTCTTTGCAACGTCGCCATCAAAAAGTACTTGAAGAAGCGCCCGCGCCTGACATCCCTGATGATGTTCGCGAGCCTATATTACAAGCATGCGTAAAGGCATGCGAGCTTGTTAAATATCGCGGTGCAGGGACTTTCGAATTCTTATTTGAAAATAACGAGTTTTTCTTCATTGAGATGAATACTCGTGTACAGGTTGAACATCCAGTCACCGAAATGATCACGGGTGTCGACGTCGTGGTTGAACAGTTAAAGATTGCTGCTGGCTATGGCCTGTCGTATCGTCAAAGCGAAATCGAAATTCAAGGCCATGCCATCGAATGTCGTATCAACGCAGAAGACGCTGCCACGTTTGTACCTTGCCCAGGGACAGTGACTCAGCTATTCACGCCTAACGGTTCGGGTGTTCGCTTTGACTCACACCTCTACCCAGGCTACGAGATACCGACTTATTACGACTCTTTGATAGGTAAGTTGATTTGCCATGGTCAAACTCGTCAACAAGTGGTCTCAAAAACCCTACACGCTCTGGATGAGTTAGTGATTGAAGGCATCAAAACCAACATACCTTTACATCGTGATGTGATCTTGGCTGATGAGAACTTTACTAATGAAGCGCAGAATATTCATTACTTAGAAAAAGAGCTGCTAAATACAAATAAAGAAGAAAAGCCTTCAGCAACTGACGCTTAATAGTAATCGTGTTGTATGTTTGATATTCGATCTTAGAGCAGTGACCAGACATATAAATCATAAAAAAACCGCTGTTTCGATAGCGGTTTTTTTGACGTTAAATATTCTAAATCTTAATTAAGATATTCTCGATCTCAGTCAAAGGTTGTACCACAACCAACCCCTACTATGGCAATACTCTGTGGAATTTCATAAAGCATTCTTGCCCCTCAGGGTCAGCACACCACTGCATTTGGCTGCCATTGTGATCTAAAAATGCTATCAATGACTCACCAGTTTGATCGACCTGATTCCCCGAGCAGTCCACTTCATTGTTGTCATGAATAGTACTGATAGCAATGACTGGCAACCCACCTTCATGATGCGATACCAAATATTGGCCATAGGTCCATTCGTCGCCGCTCACCGTCCGCATCTCATTGTCTGCGCCAAAGTTATATATTTCTCGGCACTGATTAGACGCAGATGCAGTAGCAAGTAAGTCGTTGTCTTGAATATTGATACCACCTTTTTCAAACTGTGTTAGGACACCATCATCAGCCATGGCTAGTGGTTCATTCGTTTCATAGGCCTGCATATCGGGCGTTGCTTCTTTCGCCCTTGCCTCTTCAGTCATCGCAAGGCTGCTGTCTAAGTCTATCTCCCACTGTCCAGCAATCGCAGGACTAATGTGCGTGGTGATAGTGGGCTTGGTAACGACCTCGCCATTTATTGGAAACATGGTCAGAATAGACCCCAACGTCAGTGAAGCAAATGATATAGGTTCCATAATTAACCTTTAATTTATAATGTTGTATGGTAGCTACTTTAGCGTAAGTCTTAGGCATCAAGAATACAAGTAATATTATGCTATTGAAGGTAATACCTGTAACTATCTCCAAATATGACAATCTGATAGACAGCAAAAAAATAACGCCATAGCACTACCTATTACTGGCAAAGTGCTATGACGTTATATGAAGTAATATTAAAATTGCATATTGCGTTTAATATTAAGCAGCGGCGGTCTTTAATGCTTGCGAGAAAGCTGACAATGCTCCTTTTAGCATTGCAGATACTGTACTACTACAAGTACCAATACCAGAGTATACCTGACCATCAACGTTCAACTGAATGTAGGCAGCCGCAAGTGCATTAGTTTTATTATCAATATTGGTGTCGTCATCGATACCATCACCACTGTTGTGTTGCGGATTGATCGCATGTTCAGCGTAGTTAATAATATGTAACGTCTTGCCAGTATGCTGTGCCAAACCGTCGATAAACGATGACAATGGGCCATTACCGTTACCATCAATGTGAATGGTGTCGCCATTTAACTGTACCTGACCATCGAAGTAGACCTCACCACCTTTATTGTTGACACTATAGTCTAACAACTCAAAACTGCCTTGCTGAAGATAGGTGCTTTCAAACGTTTGTAAGATTTCATCATTCTGTAGTTCGCGTGCAACACTTTCTGCTTGTTTTTGTACCACACCACTAAAGTCGATTTGCATCCAGCGTGGCAAGTTAAAGCCATAGTTGCGCTGCAAAATATAGGCAACCCCGCCCTTACCTGACTGGCTGTTGATTCGTACCACGTCTTGATAACTACGACCAATATGCGCGGGGTCGATCGGCAAGTAGGCCACATCCCAGATGTTGTCTGTCTCATCTTGATGTTCTTCATTATAATCAAGCGATTTCTTGATGGCATCTTGGTGCGAGCCACTAAAGGCAGTAAATACCAATTCACCAACATAAGGATGACGAGGGTGTACTGGCAAGTTATTACACTCGCTCACTACCTGTACGATTTCACTCATTTCGCTAAAATCAAGCTCAGGATCGATACCTTGGCTAAACAAGTTCATCGCCATCACCATGACATCCATATTGCCCGTACGCTCACCATTACCTAGCAAGGTACCCTCGATGCGATCTGCCCCTGCTAACACGCCAAGTTCTGCAGCAGCTACTGCACAACCACGGTCATTATGAGTATGTAAGCTCACTGTGACATGCTCGCGCTGAGCAAGGTTACGGCAGAAGTACTCAACTTGATCAGCGAAGACGTTTGGCATAGATGCCTCGACAGTTGCAGGCAAGTTTAAGATTACTGCTTGTCCTTGTTTTGGTTGCCATACTTCACATACTGCATCACAAACCTCAACTGCATACTCGGTCTCAGTTTGGCTGAAGCTTTCAGGAGAGTACTGAAACACCCATTCTGTATCTGGGTATTTGGCAGCATAATCCACCAAAAGATTCGCACCATTGATAGCAATTTTTTTGATTTCTGCTTTGTCTTTACCGTAGACTTTTTCGCGTTGTACACGACAAGTTGAGTTATAGACGTGGACGACAGCACGTCTTGCGCCTTGTAGTGACTCAAAAGTACGTGCAATCAAATGCTCACGGGCCTGAACTAATACTTGTAACGTCACATCATCAGGTACGTGACCTTCTTCGATCAGTTTACGAGCAAAATCAAACTCAACCTGAGCTGCAGACGGAAAACCAATCTCGATTTCTTTAAAGCCAACTGCAACCAACGTCTTGAAAAAACGCATTTTTTGTTCGATCGTCATTGGATCAATCAGTGCTTGGTTACCATCACGCAGATCTACACTAGCCCATGTCGGTGCTTTCTCAATCGTTTTGCTCGGCCATGTACGATCTGGCAAAGAAGGTGCAAACGCGAATGGACGATACTTTTTATAATCAAAAGCGGCACTTTTTGGGGTGATCTTTGCAGTTGTTGATCCTGCTGTACGTGTGGTGTTGTCTGACATAATCAATCCTTAGATGACGTTTGAGGTTGTATTTTTAGCTGAATGGCTAGTGATTGAATCCATGTTGGTCATACGAGATAACCAATGTTGATGTCATCATAATACCAAAGTTCATCAAATATAAATCAGCTTTTTTTTGCTATTTTTAACGCCATTTAGGTGAAAAATATCAAAAAAATAGTTATTATTAGAACAATCCACCAAACAGATAAATTCTTATGCCAAAAATTGAATCAGAGCACGTTTTCACAGCAGATTTGGATGAAACGGACAAACAACTTTTGCGCTTATTACAAACTCAAGCACGTATGAGTGTTACCGAGCTGGCTGAGCGCATCAACCTATCAGCCACCCCTTGCGCTCGTCGGATCAAACGCTTAGAAGATACAGGCGTGATTACTGGCTACCATACCCAGACGGATGCACAAAAACTAGGTTATCCTCTTGCCGTTTTTATTGCTATCAGCATGGACCGTCATACCGCCGAGCGATTTGAATTATTTGAATCTAAAATTCAAAGCTTTGATGAGGTCATTAGCTGTAGCATCGTCACCGGGCGTACAGAAGACTATCTAATTAAGGTGCGCGTGCGTGACATGGCACATTACGAGGAGTTTTTGTTACACAGACTCAATCGCATCGAAGGTGTCGCCCAAGTGCATACCAGCTTCGAATTACGAGAAGTATTTAGCCGCAATATAGTTTAAGGAAATATCACTTATACAGGACTTGGTGATTCTCGACGAAATAAAAGCAATAGCACCAACCCTGTCACCAATCCCATAGCGGCAACCAACAATCCAGCAATGAACTACCCACTACCTTAGAGGTAGGGGTTTCTTAGGTAATGCTCATACTT
>NZ_JAKDUI010000173.1 GCF_030457785.1 Psychrobacter sp.
CAAGGTCTTGATCTACAGTGATAGCGGTTTAGAGCCGCATTGTCACATTGTTCGATTAGTATCTTGTATATTCATATCATTTTTATTATAGAACTATTGTGAGGAAAACCATGTCATTGAAGACTATCAGCACCAACTTTACTTCTACTAAGCGTATCTTGCCTGTTGCCGTATTTGGCATGATGTTAGGTTTGGCAGGTTGTAGCGAGCCAGCAGCGACAGAAGACACTGCAGCTGAAGAGAGTGTAGAGACTGAAACAGCAGAGAGCTCAGAAGCAGAGGCCACTACTGATGCAGGTGCTGAAACAGTGACTATTTACTCTTCACGTAACGAGCAGCTTATCAAGCCGCTATTGGATCGTTATACTGAAGAGACAGGTGTGGCTATTGAGTTGGTTACTGACAAAACGGGTCCGTTAATGGCACGTTTGGAAGCTGAAGGGCAGAACACCCCAGCAGATATGCTGTTAACTGTCGACGCTGGTAACTTGTGGCAAGCCTCGCAGCAAGGGTTGCTACAGCCTGTAACCTCTTCAATTTTAGAGACCAATGTCCCTGCTAAGTATCGTGACCCACAAGGTCATTGGACAGGTCTATCATTGCGCGCTCGTACTATTTTTTATGATCCAAACAAAGTCAGTGCCGACGATTTATCAACCTATGCAGACTTGGCTGACCCTAAGTGGAAAGGCAAGCTATGCTTACGTACTTCGAAAAAGGTATATAATCAGTCGCTTGTGGCTAGTATGATTGATCATCTGGGCGAAGAAAGAACAGAAGAAGTGGTTCGTGGTTGGGTAGACAATCTAGCAACTGATGTATTCGGTGATGACACTAGCATGCTTGAAGCTATTGCTGCTGGCCAGTGTGAAGTAGGTATCGCCAATAGTTACTACTATGGCCGCGTATTGGAAGAAAACCCAGACTTCCCTGTTGGTATTTTCTGGGCGAACCAAGGCACTACTGGTACGCATGTAAACGTTTCAGGTGCTGGCGTGGTAGCAAACTCAGACAATCCAGATGGAACGTTGCAATTGATGGAATGGTTGTCATCTGATGACGCGCAAGGTATCTATGCAAGCGCAGACAAAGAGTTCCCTGTAAAAGAAGGGGTTGATAAGTCAGAAATGCTAAGTTCTTGGGGTCCATTCGAGCAAGATGATATCAACGTACAGACCTTTGGTGAGCTGCAAACCCAAGCCATCCAACTGATGGACAAAGCAGGCTACAAATAGAGAGTTGACGACAGTATCAATTTTTAACAGCACAGTTGCTAGCAGCCGACTCTTAACATTTTAAGAGTCGGCTATTTAGGTTGGATAGACAGATCGTTTTTGATACTGGTCTGGAAACCAGTATCGACGTTAGAGGTCTTTATGTGTCAGAAATGGAAGTGAACGTATGAGCATAATTTCTGACGCGTCTGTCAATCCAAATGATTCAGCCAATGGCAGTACAATTGAGAATATTCAGATGGCCAGCCAAGATCACACTTTTAAAAAACATATTGTCTCGAAATCAGTCTTAGGGCTGATTTCGTTGTTTATGCTTCTGCCAATTTTGATTGTAATATTCTCATGGACGCAGCCGGTTGCTGACATATGGACGCACATGACAGACTATGTGCTGCCACAAGTTCTAAAGAATACCGCTATTTTATTATTAATGGTGACGGTCATATCGGGTATTATTGGTACTGCGCTCGCTTGGGTGACCAGCATGTATCGTTTTCCTGGGCAGCGTTTTTTTTCTTGGGCGTTGATGTTGCCATTGGCGATGCCTGCTTATGTCTTAGCATTCGTTACTATAGGTATCGTTGATTTTAGTGGCCCACTGCAGACAGGCTTGCGTGACTTGGGTGTGACTACAGCAATTCCGTCAGTGCGTAATGTCTGGGGAGCTGGACTGATATTGTCGTTGGCTTTTTATCCTTATGTTTACTTGTTGGCGCGTCAGGCGTTTTTATCACAAGGTCGACGGGCGATTGAGGCAGGGCAGATGCTGGGGTTGACCCGCGGTCGAGTGTTTTTTCGGCTGGCACTGCCGCAAGCATTACCTTGGATCGTTGGCGGTTTATTGTTGGCCTGCATGGAGACATTGGCAGATTTTGGCGCGGTTTCAGTGTTCAATGTCGATACCTTTACCACGGCTATTTATAAAGCATGGTTTGGCTTCTTTAGTTTGACCACGGCCGCACAATTGGCAGCTTTGCTAATCGGTGTGGTTTTCGTCGTTGTGTTGTTTGAGCAGTATTGGCAGGGCAAGCGCAGCGACTATGTTACTCAGGGCAGTAATCAGCGTTTTGAAACCAGTAAGGCAGCTAAGCTGAGCATGACATTGTTGTGTACAGCGGTATTTTCTATAGCGTTCTTCATACCTTTCTTACAACTTATCTATTGGACGGTGTTAAACTTCCGTCAGGACTTTGACGACCGTTATATTGGTTTCGTCACCAACAGTATCTTGATTGCTAGCATGACCACGATTTTCATTGCCTTTTTGGCAATTATTATGGCGTGGATTAAACGGCAATATCCTGATAGATTGACCAAACTGATGACCACATTGGCTAACTTGGGTTATGTGGTGCCGGGTACGGTATTGGCTGTCGGTATATTTATTCCGATCGCTTGGTTGGACAATCGAATGATTGCCTTAGGTATTACTTCACAGCAATTCCTGTCAGGCAGTGTTATCGTGATGTTGTTGGCATTATCAACGCGATTTATGACGGTGAGTTTTCAGCCAGTAGATCGGCAATTGCAGCGATTGACGGTCAATCAAGAAGCGGCAGCCAAGCTGCTGAGTGATAGCTCGTTTCAACGCTGGCGTCAGGTCATGTTGCCAGTACTTAGTCCAGGGGTGTTGACTGCATTATTGATCGGCTTTGTCGAGGTCATGAAAGAGATGCCCATCACTTTGATGACCCGTCGCCAAGGCTGGGACACACTGGCAGTTCGGGTGTTTGAAATGACGAGCGAAGGCATGTGGGGACGAGCAGCGTTGCCCAGTCTGTTGATCGTATTGGTCGGACTCCTGCCTGTTTGGATCTTATTGCGTCAAAGTGACAAGCAGAGCTAAAGGGCTTTTCATAAAAACTGTGAAAAACCATTAAGATAATTAATGTTGCATGCCTTCACGTCTCAAAGGGCTAGTTGGTAGTACTCCTTGAGTCTTATAATCACTTTGCTGCTCAATCTATGGTTTTTATTTACTAGTAGTTAACGGGTACCGTCTATGCACACTGACTTACTTAACGATTCATCAATATCAAAACCTCAGCCCTCTCAGGTGCAAACCAACCAGCTTGGTGCAGATATGGCTACTGATCCTTATTTCAGTGTGCAAAACCTACTGGTGGGCTATGGCGATACCATCGTCGTCAATGGATTGTCGCTGACACTCCAGCGAGGTGAGATTGGCTGTTTCTTGGGTTACAGTGGTTGCGGAAAAACGACTGCATTACGAGCGATTGCAGGGCTAGAACCGAGCCGCGGCGGTACTATTTATCTAAATAATCATCGGCTAACCGATAAAACAGTAGGTCACTCGTTTGCCGTCGTTCCTGCCAAACGAGGCATGGGCATGGTATTTCAGGACTATGCGTTATTTGGTCATCTCAGCGTGGCGAAAAACATCGCTTTTGGTCTCAACAAATGGTCTGCCGCTGATAAGAAATCTCGTGTCAAAGAAATGCTAAGCCTGGTCGAGCTAACTGAACACGCGGATAAACGTCCCAGTGAGCTTTCAGGTGGGCAACAACAGCGAGTTGCGTTGGCTCGTGCATTGGCACCCAAGCCTGAGCTTTTATTACTGGATGAACCATTTTCAAATTTGGACGTGGTGCTGCGTGAATCATTGGCAATGAATGTTCGAGATATCCTCAAACGTACGAATACCACGGCGATCTTGGTTACCCATGACCAAAACGAAGCCTTTGCTTTGGCAGATAAAGTTGGCGTCATGGACAAAGGGAAGCTGGTACAGTGGGCGAGACCAAGTGATTTATACCATAAGCCAGTTAGTCCTTTTGTGGCTGAGTTCGTCGGTGAGGGCGCTATGATAAATGGCATCATCAAGGATGGTCATGTTGAGACGGCGCTCGGTGATATTTATCGACGCATGGAAGTCTCTGACGAGGCAGGATCTCCAAAATATTGTGAGTATGATTATCCCAACGGCACGAAAATCAAAGTGCTCGTGCGCCCTGATGATATCATCCACGATGATGAAAGCTCACAGACTGCACTAGTGATCGGACGGGTGTTCCGTGGTGCTAATTATCTGTACCGCTTGCAACTAGATGATGGACAAACATTATTGTCTTTAGTTGCCAGTCACCATAACCACGAGGTGGGTTCACACATTGGTATTGTTCCGCTCCTAGAGCATGTCGTGGTGTTCGATGAAAAAGACGTCAATGCGACTACTTGGTCAGAGTATGATGAATCAATAGAAACTGATCAAGGTAGCAGCAGAGTTGAAGCAACTCATGACTAATGTCAAATAATTATATGAGTTAGCCTCTGAGGTCCAGATTTTTTAAATTATTCGAGGTTGCTGTTGGTGTGTGACTGGCTAGCTTTGTCGAGTGGCCATGATATGCAAGTAACGCCCGAGCCATTTGTATGGCTCCAGCTGTGAATAGCGAAGCTCCATCCGTACTACCGCATCTGGATCGTTATGACCACCACGTTTCAGTGGTGCGTAATCGTGAAACACACGCAGACCGCTGGCGCGAACCGTCTGATAATGATGCGCTACCAGCCAACACTCGACTTTTTCCCTTGCGACTGGGTGGTTGGGCGTTAGGCTTTTTTTGTTATCTGCCTTATAGTCCGTGTTATCAAGTAAATTAAAATTGCCCATGATCAGATTGCGATAATCAAAACTCGCTGGGTTATAAAAACACAGTGATAGCGCACCATGACTCCTTAAATGTTGATCAAAAAAATCCATGACTGCTGCAGGCTCTGCCAACCACTCGAGCAAGGCATGACATAATATCAAATCAAACTTCTGGTTCTCTTTGGTGGTCAATCTTGCTGCTAGCTCCTGATATGGACAAATGTGCCAAGCGATGTCTAGTGTCTCATCAATTTGGTCAGCATTTGCTTTTGCTTTATCTATCATATTGGCGGAGATGTCATTGATGACTACTTCATGACCTTGTGTCGCCAGATCGATGGCAATTTGAGCAAGTCCTGCGCCAACATCCAAGATGCGTAGCGGTCGCCCAAGATCTTTGCTCAGCTGAGTGGTATATTCAAAAATATCACGACGTAGCACAGCCAATCGAATATCCCCTTTTAGGCCTCCGTAGACTTTTTTTTCAAAGTGATCAGCAATCGCATCAAAGCTACGATCAGAGCGAGTGCTTTCTGATTCCGTCGTTTGGAGTGACTGGTCTATCGATTGGTGCTCAGATGCTGCTATGTTTTTATCATCGGTGTGCATGGTGGGCTGTCTGTGTCAGGATTTGATTGTTGAGTATCCTACAATAAAGGGCAGGGCTTAGCTAGGATATCAGCATGATTTGGTGTTTTATAATACTAAAATGACAGTTTTAAAGGTGTCGGTTGCGGTATGTTTTGCAGTAGCTTTTCATGTGGTTTTACGTTATAAATAATAAGATGCAAGGTGTTATTGCCATCGGGTCAGTGCTGCTGAAAATGTTTTAACATTTTACCGCAGAAATCCCCTACCTCTAAGGTAGTGGGATGAATGC
>NZ_JAKDUI010000174.1 GCF_030457785.1 Psychrobacter sp.
TGTTATGACATTATCTTATATGTGCTGATTTCGTTAACTGATTATTAGAATTATCACCAAGTGCAGGTTTTGATTTATAAAGGCTCAAAAAACATCACGCTAGCCTCAGTCGGTGCATGAGGTTTATGGTCAGTATTCTTGGGAATAACGACCACTTCGCCAGCATTAACCTCTATAGTTTTGTCCTGTAATATAATAAATAACTGCCCTGACAGTACATGAAATAACTTGTCTTCATGTTCATGATTATGCCATTCATATTCGCCTTTCAGTTTGGCCAGCTTGACGGTCAATTGATTAAATTGTGCAATATCAGTAGGCTTCCATAATGCTTTAATATCATCCAGTTCATTTTTTATGTTGGCTATAAGTAGGCTCATTATTGCTTCATCCTGATATATTAGTTCTAGCTATTTATGTTTAATTGATAATCATTTACATTAAAATGATTGTTTATTGCGAATAATGCTATGATTACTTCAAGAGTTAATAACTAACTACTCATTCAAGTAAACCTGTTTTATCTGGATATGTAATAAAACGTCTATTCTCTACTCACTTAAACCACATACTAAAACATCGTGATTATATTTTTATGGCAGACTTGAACACATTTTATGACCACTATCAGACCAAATATTGGAATTTTGATCGCCCTGATTCTGATTATTTGATTAAACGTCCAATTTACGATGGTAGCTCTGGTTACGGTGACTTGCTGAGCTTGCATAACGGTATTGTGCTTGGTCGAAACTGCATCACTGATCAGCAACCTGTGGTTGAACCCGCTGCACCATTTTCTTGTGATGTTGGCATGCATTTGATTGTAGATGCGAACTATACTTTACATGCTAGTAATTTACCTACCGATACATACATTCACTCGCAGCAAATTTGGCGACGATCAGGAGATTTTGGTGATATAAACTCTACTACCGATACTGAATATTTGCAGAAACCATCCATAAATAGCCATGTGGTATCAATCGATTTTAATCAAGAGCTACTGTCACGTTGGGCAGAAAGCTTCGATTTGCCGGCTTGGTTATTGCCAGCTGACGATCAAGACCCTGAAATGATTCAAGTTCGTTTATCAAACCAGTCAAGGCTACTTGCTCGCGCAGCTTATATTCTCTCACTGCCTTGTTACACTTTAAGTGATCGCCTGATTTTAGAGAGTCAAGCGCTGCTTCTCTGTCAAGATATGCTTGGTATTCAGGACAAATCTGGCCGACTAATAAACCAAAAAAGTCCAATTGATCACGCCGTTGATATTATTCGCCAAGAGTACCAGCATAAGCTAACAATCTCCTTGCTGGCTCAACGAGTGGGTATAAACGAATGCTACCTAAAACAACAGTTTAAACAACAAACGGGCAGAACAATAGGCTGCTTTATTCGTGAATTACGTATGCAGGAAGCAATGCGTTTATTGTTAGATGAATATAAAAGTGTTCAGGAGACGGCATGGTATGTTGGCTATCATGATCCTAGTAATTTCAGCAAAGCATTCGCCAAATTTTATGGCGTCACACCCACACAACTTATCTAGTCAGACTATTTATGTCAAGCTGCTACTATTCTCTAAAACACGCTAAATAAGCCTTGATTAAAGGTGAGTAATTTACGCCAATCTCAAGCTGTGTTTGAGTTTATCTAATTTCTTAACTTTAGAAAATGGTTAGATGATATTCTGAATAAGTTCCCTTATTCACCGTACAATTTCCCAGTTTCACCCTATATTCAACGTATCTATTCAAACAAGCATAGTATGATTGATTCTCATTTATACTTTAATGAAAAAATTCCTAGCAAATCATTTTATAGACTTGTGATGGTATTTCGCAGAGTAAAAAGTCATTCGTATTTATATAAGTTAGAAGAGTTTCAATAATGCGCTCACTATTTTTGTTACTCATTTTGCTTTGTGCTGCTTCTCTAATGTTGGGCTCAAAGCAGGTGTCAATTGTAGCGCTCTTTAATTTTTCAAGCGATGCGTGGTTGACCTTAACGGCGAGCCGTATACCACGGCTGATTGCTCTAGTATTGACAGGGGTAGGGTTGTCTGTCAGTGGCGTTATTTTGCAACACATTGTGCGCAATAAGTTCGTCGAACCTGCCACATCAGGTGGTTTGGATGCAGCCAAGCTTGGTATTTTAGTCTCACTAACGCTGCTTCCTAGTGCTAGCACCAGCTATAAAATGCTATTTTCCATGCTCTTTTGTTTTGCAGCGAGTCTGCTCTTCATTTTTATTATCAGCCGTATTACTTTCAAAAACTCCGTACTGATTCCTGTACTTGGGTTGATGTATGGCAGTGTACTGAGTTCGATAGCTGAGTTTTATGCCTATCAGCATAATATTTTACAAAGTATGCAAGGCTGGTTGTTAGGAGATTTTTCAAGGGTTGTGCAAGGTCAATATGAGCTTATTTATATTATTTTGCCCATCATTGTATTGGCTTATTTTTATGCGCATCGTTTCACGGTAATGGGCATGGGTGAGGAAATGGCGGCCAGTTTGGGATTGCGTTATGCTGCGACAGCCGCATTGGGGCTTGTTTTAGTGTCGGTGACCGTCGCGGCATCGGTTATTACTATTGGCGCGATACCTTTTGTTGGCCTTGTCATTCCTAATTTAGTCGCTTTGAAATATGGAGAGAATTTATCACGCACATTACCTGTCGTTGCATTGGGCGGTGCTTGTTTGCTTCTTATTTGTGATATTTTTGGGCGAGTCATTATTTATCCTTTCGAAGTCCCTATTGGGCTTACTGCTGGTGGGGTGGGCGGTGTGATTTTCCTCATGTTAATTATGAGGGGCGTCAGATGAGTCAAGCGGTAAAAATGTGGACTATGCTTCTACTTATTCTCATTTTAGCAATTATTTTTTTATTGATAGGCTCAGGTTTAGATTTCGATTATTTGATTCCGAAACGCTTCATGCGTCTAGTAACCATTGTACTTGGTAGTGTCTGCTTAGCTGTTTCGTCCATTGTCTTTCAAACCATTGTAGGCAACCGTATTTTGTCGCCTTCAATTATGGGGTATGAGGCTGTTTATCTGCTATGGCAAGCGCTGTTGCTTCTGGTTATGGGTACGAACGGGCTACTGATGTTAGGCGTCAGTGGTAATTTCATCGTATCCATCATGTTGATGCTGGTGTATTCGTGGGCACTGCATCATTTGCTGTTGCCTCGATGCAAAAGCGATGTCTTTATGCTGCTGCTATTTGGTCTGGTTTTGACAATGGTCATTGGTACGGTCACACAGTTTATTCAACTTCGTATCAGTCCAGGTGAGTTTTCGGTTTTTCAAGGGTTAAGCTATACCTCTTTTAATAGAGCCAATCCTGAAATGGTTTGGTGTGGCGTACTAGCAGTAGTAACGGTGCTATGGTTAAGTCGTAAGACGTTACCTGTATTAGATGTGATGGCTCTCGGTCGTGAGCAATCGATGTCACTTGGTATCAACCATGCTAAATACGTCAAGTTATATTTGGCTTTGATTGCCATTCTCGTCGCTGTGTCAACTAGCTTGATTGGTCCCACGGCATTTATGGGTGTGTTTATTGCCAATATAGCTTATGCGCTTGCAGGAAGTAGTAAGCATAAAGTCACATTACCTATAGGTTGTGCGGTCTCTATAGCTGTATTTTTAGTGGCTCAAATTTTTGTTGAGCATGTTTTCAACTATAAAACCAGTGTCCGTATTCTTGTCAATCTGGTGTGTGGTATCTATTTTCTGGCATTGACTGTTCGTACTAGAGGGATTACATGATTACCGTTAGTAACCTCCATAAAAGTTATGGCAAAAAATCCGTGCTATCAGATGTCTCTCTAGCGTTTCCAAAAGGGCGTGTCACCTCATTGATAGGTCCTAACGGTGCAGGTAAGTCTACTTTATTGATGATGATGGCTAGGCTATTAGAGCCCAGTAGTGGCTATGTATCACTTGATGGTCGAAAAATCAGTGAAATGCGCACTTCTGAATATGCTCATCATGTGGCCACACTACGGCAGTCGCCGGGCTTTAATTTACGATTGACAGTGCAGGAGCTGATCTCTTTTGGACGTTTTCCGTATAGTCGTGGTTCTTTGACGGTAGAGGATCGCCGAGTCATTGACGAGGCGATTGATTTTTTAGCGTTAGAGTCTTTACGTCACGCTTATTTAGATGAATTGAGTGGTGGTCAGCGTCAAATGGCTTTTTTGGCGATGACTATTGCGCAACAAACGGACGTGTTGTTATTAGATGAGCCTTTGAACAATCTAGATATGAAACATGCTGTGCAGATCATGCAAGCCTTACGTCGTTTATGTGATGAACAGGGACGCACGGTGATTTTGGTGATTCACGATATCAATTTTGCGGTCAATTATTCAGATCATATCGTAGCTCTAAAAAATGGTGCACTTAGCTTTAGTGGGACTTCTGCACAGGTGGTGACAGAAACTAATTTAAGTGAGTTATATGATCTTGATTTTGAAATTATTCGTAATGAACGTGGTTGTTTATGCAACTACTTCAATTTATCAGGAGTGAGTATATGAATGTAAAAAAACAAGGTTGGGTATGGATGCTTGCCATCATGGCATCTATTCCTCTACAAGGCTGTGAACAAAAATCTCATGAGCCTGCAGCGTCACAGGCGCTAAAAACTCCCATAACCATCGAGCATGAGCTTGGTACGACCGTGCTCGATCATCGTCCGCAGCGGGTTGCCGTACTTGATATGAACGAAGCTGACTTTCTAGACCAGCTTGGTGTACCGATTGCAGGTATGGTCAAAGACTATGTGCCGCATTTTTTGGCTCAATACAAAAAAAATGCTGACATAGAGGATTTAGGTGCAATTGTTCAGCCCAATATGGAACGCATATATGCGCTACACCCTGATCTTATTTTGATGACCCCACTACATGCGGCAAACTATGAAGAGTTGTCCGAGATTGCACCAACGCTACATTTCGATGTGAGTTTTAAAGACAGTCAGGCGCGACATGTCGAAAATGTCGAAAATCACTTATTAGCTTTGGGTAGGATTTTTGATAAAGAAGCATTGGCAAAAGAGCAGGTCGCGCAGCTAGAAGCAAGGGTACAAGACGTACAAGCAGTAACAAAGAATCGCCCAGAAAAAGCGCTGGTAGTACTGCATAATAATGGGGCTTTTAGTAATTTTGGCGTACATTCTCGCTATGGTTTTATCTTTAATGACTTAGGTGTCAAGCCTGCAAGCACACTTGAAGATACCAGTCTGCATGGTCAGCCGATTTCTAGTGAGTTTATACAGCAGGCAGATCCTGACATTATTTATATCGTTGACCGTACTGCAGTTATGGAACATCGCGCGACTATCAGTTCTAATGATGTAAGCAATCCTTTACTGCGTCAAACCAAAGCGTGGAAAAACGGTAACGTTGTGTTTGTTGATGCCGACGCGTGGTATATAGCAGCAGCTAGTCCAACCTCATTAAACATCATCATGGACGATGTCCTCAAAGGTTATCCGTCAATTTCATAGATATATTCTAAGACGAAAGAGGTTTTGAACGTAGAGCCAGAAAATAATTAAATGAGAAGCAGAAAGTTTTTTATCTAAAATTATTAATGATTATTATTTGTGTTTTTATTCGTATTTATATTTTTACAAAAATAAGAGGATGTTTTTATGTATCAACTTCAGCAGCTAAATCATAAAAG
>NZ_JAKDUI010000175.1 GCF_030457785.1 Psychrobacter sp.
TATCAGTAATACTTGAGCAATAAATGCCAAGATTTAATATTAATTAAAGTAGAGCATTTGAAGCCTATCTTATTTGTCATCCAACAAAAAAAGCCACCCTATAAAGAGTGGCCTTCTATCAACGAGTATCTAAAAAACATCAGTTATTAGTGACGACCTTCGCCTGCAGGCTTGTCATAGCCTTTTGCGCTCATGCACGAATCTATTTTCTTCATATCACTTTTGTTTGGGCGACTATCTTTAGTCATTTTCACACCATTTCTTTTAGCGCAGTCATTCATGGCTTGCTTCATATCCGCTGACATAGCTGGTTTCTGGTGTTTGTGACTGCTGTTATGCGAGGCTCCGCTGGAGGCGCAGGCAGTGACGCCAACAGTAGAGGCTAAGGCGATAAATAGTAGTTTTTTCATGTGAAATCCTTAAGTGAGTATCTATATACAGTAGTCGTTCACGAATGTCGTTGAACTGCTAAAATAATAAGGCATCTAAGGTTCAAACAAACTTAACGAAAGATTAAGAAAGGTAACGCTACGGAACTGCACAGTTTGAAAATTGATATTTTAATTAAGTCCTACCTATAAGTGATGCGTACCTTACACCACCCAACAAAAAAGGCCACTCCTTAAAGAGCAGCCTTCAAATATCTATCTAATTACTAATCAAATTAACTTACACCTTTAAACCCTTATCCAAGCATCGGCTTCAAGAACTCGCCAGTATACGAGCCCTTCACCTCCGCCACTTCTTCAGGCGTACCTTCGGCGATGATCATACCGCCACCCTTACCGCCTTCAGGGCCTAGATCGATTACCCAATCCGCTGTCTTGATGACGTCCAAATTATGTTCAATGACCACGATGGTATTACCTTTATCACGCAGTGCATGCAAGATATTGAGCAGCTTATTGATATCATGGAAATGCAGACCCGTAGTCGGCTCGTCCAAGATATAGAGTGTCTGTCCCGTGTCGCGTTTTGCCAGTTCACGAGCCAGTTTCACCCGCTGCGCTTCACCACCAGATAGCGTCGGCGCAGACTGACCCAGACGAATGTAGCTCAGGCCGACATCCATGAGAGCCTGTAGGCGACGATAGATAGAGGGTATGGCTGAGAAAAACTCAGTGGCGTCCTCGACTGTCATTTCGAGTACATCAGCAATGGTTTTGCCTTTATAGTAGATCTCTAGCGTTTCGCGGTTATAGCGTTTGCCATGACAGCTGTCGCAAGGCACGTACATATCGGGCAAGAAATGCATCTCAACTTTGATCAATCCATCGCCTTGGCACATCTCACAGCGCCCGCCTTTGACGTTAAAGCTAAAGCGCCCAGGTTTATACCCGCGAGCACGTGCTTCTTGTGTTTGGGCAAACATTTCACGGACTGGCGTAAACACACCGGTATAAGTGGCAGGGTTTGAGCGCGGCGTACGGCCAATGGGGCTTTGGTCGATATCGACCATTTTGTCCAAGTTCTCCAGTCCGCTGATGCTGTCATGCTTGTCGGCGATCAATGTTGAGGCATTGTTTAGCTGAGTGGCAGCGATTGGCATCAAGGTGCGATTGATCAGCGTCGACTTGCCTGATCCTGAGACGCCAGTGACACAAGTCATGATGCCCACTGGCAGACTCAAATCGACGTCTTTTAGGTTGTTTCCAGAGGCGCCTTTCAGTTCAATACTCATTGGCACTTGTTTCGGTTTCGCTTTGCCTTTACTTTCCACCTCTAAAGTTTTGGCTTTGTGTCGAATGGTCGGTATTTCGATTTTCTTTTCGCCAGACATGTATTGTCCAGTCAGTGATTCTTTGGTTGCTGTGATTTCGTCGACAGTGCCTTGGGCGATGATGTGACCACCGTGCACACCGGCACCAATACCGATATCGATGACGTGGTCGGCTTGGCGGATAGCATCTTCGTCATGCTCAACGACGAGGACGGTGTTACCTAGGTCACGCAAGCGTGTTAGGGTTTTTAGTAGGCGATCGTTATCACGCTGATGTAGGCCGATTGACGGCTCATCAAGTACGTACATGACGCCCATGAGTCCTGCGCCGATCTGACTGGCCAAACGAATACGTTGGGCTTCACCACCAGATAATGTCTCGGCAGAGCGAGCGAGGGTCAGATAATCTAGCCCGACACTGACGAGGAAGTTTAAACGCTCATTGATTTCTTTAAAGATTTTTTCGGCCACTTCGCCCTTGTGCCCATCAATTTTCAGTGTTTTATAATAGTCCGCAGCGTCACCGATAGCTAGTTTGACGATTTCTGCGATGGTTTGTCCGTCGACACGGACGTTGCGTGAGATTTCGTTCAGACGAGCGCCGTCACAAACATTACAAGTGGTGTCGGCCAGGTACTTTGCCAGTTCATCACGGACGAGGTTGCTTTGGGTCTTGGCGTAGCGACGCTCTAGATAAGGCAAGACGCCTTCAAAAGGCACGGTCTTATTGGTTTTTCGACCGCGCTCATCGGTAAAGTTAAATGCCAGTTTTTCTTTACCTGAGCCTTGCATGATAATATTCTGCTGCTCTTTTGTCAGGTCTTGCCACGGTGTATCCATGTCGATTTCGAAGTGATTGCAGACGGTAGAGAGCAAGCCAAAGTAATAAGCATGACGCTTATCCCAGCCATTAATCGCTCCTTGGTTGAGCGATTTTTCTTGGTGAGTGATAAGCTTTTCGGCGGCGAAGTATTGACGCTTACCGAGACCATCACAACTTGGACAGGCGCCATATGGGTTGTTGAAACTGAACATTCGCGGCTCAAGCTCAGGCACGGCACGATCACAGACAGGGCAGGAGTGCTTGGCTGATAATACTTGGTTGTCTGCTCCGTCCTCTTTGGGATTGCCATCCATAAAGTGTAAAGTAATGAGACCTTGCCCCAAACGCAGGGCCGTTTCTAAGCTTTCAGCGACGCGATTGCCTAAGTCGTCACGAACTTTGAAGCGATCGACGACGACTTCGATGGTATGTTTTTTCTTCTTATCCAGTGTGGGTAGCTCATCGGTGTCATACACATCACCGTCGACACGCACACGGACGAAACCTTGCCCGATCAGTTGCTCAAGCAAGACCGTATGCTCACCTTTACGCTCACGAACCACAGGTGCTAAAATCATCAGCTTGGTTTCGTCTGGCAGTGCCATGACTTGATCGACCATCTCAGTCACAGATTGTGCAACCATGGGTTCGCCGTGCTCAGGACAGTAGGGCGTACCGATGCGCGCGTATAACAGGCGCAAATAATCATAGATTTCAGTAATCGTGCCCACCGTCGAGCGAGGGTTGTGGTTGGTGGACTTCTGCTCGATGGCGATAGCTGGAGATAGACCTTCGATACTATCTACTTCAGGTTTTTCCATTTGCGAGAGGAATTGACGCGCGTAAGCGGACAAGCTCTCGACATAACGGCGTTGTCCCTCGGCATATAAGGTGTCAAATGCTAAAGACGACTTACCAGAACCAGATAGGCCAGTGATCACCACGAACTTATCACGTGGAATGTCTAGATCAATGTCTTTTAGGTTGTGGGTGCGTGCGCCGCGTATTGCAATGTGGTCATTTGCCATCGGTTACAGGTTTCCTATTTGCTAAAATGCTGTTTAAAGAGATCAAAAAATAAAAGTATCTTAATATGCTGTCTGACATGACTGGATTATTTTTATATGCCAGTTCTGTGGATAGTCAGCCTTTAGTCGACTCAGTAAATCTAAATCAAATGAGTGTTAAGTAACAGGTATCGTTTGTTATTATTTTGACAACCAGTGCCATTTTTAGATAATCAGCACCATTGTAGAATAAGGCTTTTGAAGCACCTAACACCTGACGATGCTAGTGGTACTGTACTTTAATTGTCACGATGCCTGCATTATTCAAGGTTTGCGGCAGTAAATGTAGTGGGTAACGAAACCACGAAATAAAGTATGGTCGATACGAAATAAAACGGATACAGTGTCTAATAATGCGAAATTGGTACAAACTTTCCTGGCTTGCTGTGCCTACGCAGACAGAGTTTGCAAAAAATTCATCGCAGTCTCGCCGTATCTTTTTTATATTAGGCTGCCTTGTACCTATTTTAGAGTTTTTTTGACGATAGTATGACCATCTCAGAAACCAGGCGCTTTGAAAACCATGAGGGTAAGAGTGTTTTTGTATTGAGTGTGGTACAAAAGTTTCGGCAACCTAGCGGTGAATGCCCTATACTATGGGGCTTAATTTGTAGGCTGATGCCCTGATAGATAGGCAGTGATATACCAGAAATGATAAACCTGTGAGGCAAGTATGAATAGCGTGGAAAAAAAGGCGATCCTAGGGGTTGGCGGTATATTTGCCTTGCGGATGATTGGTCTGTTTATGATCGTGCCTGTGTTTTCGGTATACGGTAATGATTACATGCACGCCACGCCTTTGTTGATTGGTTTGGCAGTGGGTGTTTATGGTCTTGGGCAGGCAATTTTTCAGATTCCGATGAGCCTTGCTGCTGATAAATTCCCACGCAAACCTATTATCTTTTTGGGTCTGACCTTGTTTGCTTTAGGTGGCATTATCGCTGCTAATGCGACTGATATTTATCAAGTAATTATCGGTCGGGCGCTGGCAGGTAGTGGCGCAGTTTCTGCAGTGCTTATGGCACTGCTGGCTGATGTGACGCGTGAAGAAATGCGAACCAAAGCGATGGCGACGATGGGTTTGACCATCGCGACTTCTATTATGTTGGCGTTTGCTTTTGGTCCTTTGTTGGTTGGATCTGTGGGTATATCAGGCTTATTTTGGCTCACATCGGGCTTTGCGATTCTGGCGATGGTATTGCTTTTTATCGTGCCTACACCGCTTCGGGTACTTAAGCACAATTTAGACAATAAATCGATTGGTCAGCAGCTAGCCAGTGTCTTAAAAATCGGCGATTTAAACCGTTTGCATATGAGCATGTTTGCGCTTCATCTGACCATGACGGCGATTTTTGTGATCCTGCCGCATCAGCTTTCTGATGTGCTGGGGTTGTCGGTCCGTCAGCAAGGGTTGGTGTATTTACCGTTATTGTTTATCGGTTTTGCAGTGGCGATACCCTTTATTATTATTGCCGAAAAAAAACGCAAGATGCGCCAAGTATTTTTGGGCGCGATTGCATTAATGACAGCTGCGCTCGCGTTGCTGGCATTGGGTAGTCAGTTAGGTGCGGGCATTATCTTAGGGCTATTATTGTACTTTATGGGCTTCAATTTACTTGAAGCCACGATTCCATCTTGGATCTCTAAACGGGCACCAGTGGCCAATAAAGCCACAGCAATGGGGCTTAATTCATCGAGTCAGTTTTTTGGTGCGTTTGTCGGTGGTGCGATGGGTGGCGTGCTCTTGACGCAGCCAAATCTAATGGCATGGGGCGTGTTGGCTGTGATCATGGCTACCGCGCTATTATTAATCATCCCGATAGCACAGCCACCTTATTTATCAAGTACGACAGTCACCATCCCTAAAAATATCGATATTCAAAAGTGGTCGCAACAGATGCTGTCGGTAGAAGGTGTGGATGAACTGGTCGTGATGGCCAAAGAGCAAGTTGCTTATCTGAAGTTAGATAAATCACAACTAACAGACAGATCACGACAGGAGCTGTCGCATCTATCAGACAGTCGGCTAGATATTTAAACAAAAATTGGTTAAAGTAAAATTATA
>NZ_JAKDUI010000009.1 GCF_030457785.1 Psychrobacter sp.
ATTGTCCCCTTTGGAATTATTATTTAGGGGTGACAACTATCCTGCCATAGGGGGAATGTTTTCAACTCTAAATATCATAAATTGAAAACCTACTATTGATGATTCTAAAAATATTTCTACGTGCGGACGTATGGCTTCTTTGCGATTAGAATCTATTTGCTCGTCCTGATTCCTTCTGAGACGCCAAGTTTCGACTGCTAATATGATAGTCAAAAAAGCAATAACGCCAGTCGCTACAGCACTTATAATTGCTGATATAACAATCCAAGCACTTTCACTAGGTATATTGGCTTTGCTACCAACTGCTACTCCAATTATGAATAGCGTCGGAGACATAAACATAGTTAATATAACCCAGTACATCCACAAAGGTTTTTCGTCTTTATTCAAAATCATCTCTTAAGTGATAGTTATATTTAACACTTGAATTAATAAATATTGTTATGACACAGATATGAGAGCAAAGGAGCTATTTTTACTTCCGATTCTTCCGCGCTCGTTTTTTCCGTGCTCGTTTTTCTTCTTCGCGTGCTTTCTTTTTCTCTTCAGCAGCCAGACGTTGTTCGGCGACGATGATTTCTTCTGCCTCAGTCATGGCTGGCGTTTCGAGAGTGATACGCCCAAGCTTGCCGCTGCGTAGCTCGTTAATCAAAATCTCCGACATGCGATAAGTATCAACCACATTGCCCGCACGGACACAGCCACGATTGCGACCTGCCACTTCAAAAAACTCCCAATCCGTCTTGGGTAACTCTTCAATTTTATAGCGAGTTTTTAATAGCTCAGGATAGGCACCGATTAAATACTCTGCGGTATAACTGGCGACGTCATCGAAATCAAATGCCGTGTCTCGGATACCACCCGTCGCCGCCAAGCGATAGCCAGAGTTTTCGTTTTCTACCTTTGGCCACAGCATCCCAGGAGTGTCATAGAGCATGATGTCATCGTCCAGCTTAATCAGTTGCTGCGATTTGGTCACTGCTGGTTCGTCACCAGTCTTGGCGACCGTACGTCCCGCCAAGGTATTGATCAAAGTTGACTTACCGACGTTGGGAATACCCATGATCATGGCTTTGATTTGGCGACCTGTACCGACTTTATTGGGCACGAGTTGTTTACAGATGGCGATGATACTCTTTACATCATCGGCTTTGTTATTGTCACAAGCGATGGCTTTGACAGCATCTTGTTGTTCCAGATATTCCATCCACTGTGTCGTCAACTCAGGGTCGGCCAGATCGGCTTTGTTGAGGATTTTGATGACAGGTTTTTCACCGCGCAGTGCTGCAACCATCGGATTTTCGCTGCTATAAGGGATACGTGCATCGATGACCTCGATGACAAGATCCATCTGCGGCATGACTTCCTTGATTTCGTTACGGGCTTTATTCATGTGCCCAGGGAACCACTGAATACTGGCTTTCTTATCCATCTGTTTCTATGACCTTTTATAAAAAATGCTAAAAGCAAGACACGCTACGTTGACTGTCTAGGTTGTGTCTTAATGATGTTCATTTTACTACACAACTCATGTCTTCACGTTATAATTTCTTGATACCTCAAGGGTGTTAAAGGGCTACACCCGCTCACTATCTGGCGGCAGAGGCGCGAGATAACCAATTACTAGGATCAAGCTACCGGCACCGAGGAAAGATATCACACGCCAAATCGCCTCGGTCTGTGATAAATCGACCAAGACCAGTTTTAGAACGACAACGCCCAATAGTCCAATACCCATAAACCATAACACACGCTGCCAGTAGCGACTGGCGATAATAGTAGCGATCAAGGCGAGCAGCGTCCATAAAATCGTCAGTCCAGTCTGTACTTGCTCACTCTGCCAAGCGCCTGCATCCCATAATGGTGTGCTGATAAATGCGTGTAGTGTTCGGACGAGCATACTGGATATGAGCCAAAAACCGATAAGCCCTAAAATAACCAATAAACTGTTTGTGATAAAAGCGTGTGTGACGTTGGAGGTGTGCTTAGCGTCATTGTTGTTTGCGTTGATATCACTATCTGCGTTGGTATCAGTATTTGCATTGATATCGCTATCTGCGATGTTTGCCAGATCTGATGGTTGCTTGAGGTAATAAAGACAGGCAGCAACACACAACGTCAGCACTGAGGTGATGTCGTATAGGTTTAATAATGGAATGTATGACAGGTTCCAAATCACGCCATCATAAAACCAGTTGGTGATGATGACCCAACATAAGGCAGCAGGGCTCAAGACAGCAGCACAGACAGATAGTGCTTGTTGCCAATCAAACCAATACAGCAGACCTTGCTTGCTTGTTTTTTGAGTTGGTGTTTGAATTGGTGTTTGTTGCTGATGGCCAAACCACAACCCAGTGATAATTAAAACAACTGGAATCAAAACAGCCATGACACCGGCGGAGTCGGGCAGACAATAATGGGCAGCTGTTGCAACGACTAATATTCCCGATCCTAGCCAGCTTGCCCCATCATAGCGTGACAGCGTGGTATTGTCGTACCATACTCTGAGCCATACTTGCCCGACAACCAACCAACCGACGATTAAACTGGCAAATATCAGCCACGTGGTCGATGTCCTTGCCATACCTGGCTCAAACATCTGTGGCAGCTGTAATACCAGCGTGAGATAAAAAAGCAGTGATATCCCACGAGCCAATTGTGTCATTTCCGTCCAAGACTGATAACGGTTGACTGCCCAATAAACAGCAAGGCTCACCATTGATGCCAATGCAATCTTGGTGGTCAATTGCTCAACCTCAAACCATTGATTTAAGTCAATCACCAGTACCTGTAACGCCCAGATGACAGCCGTTAGGGTCAAAAACCATATCAACCTAGGACTACGCCACACGAGATTAAAGGCGATACTTTGGCTGTTGATGGAGCCTAACCATCGATAGGCAGCTGCATTGCTGACGCCCAGGCTACTAGCGATGGTACGAGCGGTATCTGCAGTGGAGGAGGCACCTTGAATATTGGTTTGTGTGTCGCCATCTTGATTAGCCTGCAACACAAGGATCGCAGGGGAATGACTCATCCGCAAAATCAACATCGTGGCGAGATAGCTGATGCCTGAAATCGTTAATGCTAATATCGGAGAGCTTTGGATAGCAAAGAACTCGTTTAGCGCTAGCATAGCGATACTGATCAGTTGTAATAAAATACCAAACAACACTGACCACGCTCGCAATGAACGTCGCCCAAACCACACGAGTGCTAGCCCTTGTACCGACCAACTAAACGCTACCCACTCTGCTTCTAGCGCTAATGGAATTATTAAAGCTGAAAATCCCAAGCCCAGCGCTAGCATGCCTTCGGTGATTAATGCATTGCGTTGACTACGTCGGGTCAGCAGCCAACCAAGCGCCAAATAGACCGTGGCGAAAATAGCACTGGTAATGGTTAGCGCATGGTCAATGTCATGTAGTAGCGCAGAAAATAAACCAAATGCCAATAGCGGCACTGAAAACAGCAAGCCGGTGTCTACGGGAAATAAGTAGGTAGGATTATTGGGTTGAGATCCGTCTATGTTGTTGACGGTGTTTACCTTGCCTTCACGGGCGAGGCTTGTTTCATTGGCGGTGTTATAGGCGATGATTTGCTGCGCGTAACGGATAACGACAAACAGGTAAAGCAGTAGATGCAAGGTCACTAGCAGCACCAATGACCAGCGTTGAGACTCAATGATGGTGTCTAAGTTTTCAGTGATACCCCAGTAGTAGGCGAGTCCAAATGTCACAGTGACACCGAATAAGTTTAATACCTTCCATGGGCGATAATGGGCAATAACCGCAATCGTGACGTTTAATAGTAAGTAATAGCTAAACAATGCTACCAAACTGCCCGTATCATCACTGGTCAATATAGGCGCCACGAAACCGCCTGCGAGCGCTAACAAAGCCAAAGGAAAGGCATTTTGGCGAACGGCTAAGCCGACCGTCACGGCGGATAACAGACCAAGCCCAATGAAACTGGGTAAGCTTGGCAGCACTTGATACACACCATAGGCAAAAAAAGTGGTCAAATAAGCAGTTGCTAAGCCTGCTCCTTGTAGGGTAATGCCGTAAGTCAAACGATTTTTTGCTAATTTTAATCCAAGGCCAGCCAAGACCAAGCCTGCGCCTCCTATCGCTAGCAACTTGGATACTATGGAGATTTCGATATAGTCGCTGAGTAAGCGTAGCAACAGAACGACCCCGACTAGTAAGACCAGCACGCCAACACGAACGACTAAGTTGCCACCGAAAAACCAGTTTTTAATAGAATGAAACAAGGACGTGACGATAGGCAGTGAGCGCTCGTCAGGCTCTATGGCAGTCGAAGTAGGTGTGGATATAGCAGCATTTTTAGCCTTTCTAGCTTTAGATGAATCAGCTTTGGAGGCGTTGGTTTTAGCGTGAGCATTTACAGCTGAAAATTTAGCAGTCGCTAAAGATATAAAGACAGTATCGGATGTCGTGTGCCTATTATCGTCCTTATCAGCAGTGGACTGCGTGTGGGAATTGGAGGCTGCTTTTAAAGAGGCCGTACCGCTTTCAGCATTTGCAAATGGGAGGTCAAACTGGGCATCAGTCCCGCTAGCTTCACTGGTTTTATGAATGCCATTGTTCTCATGAACTCCACTAGTCTTACTAATGCCATTTGATTTATGAGCCACTATGTTCTTGGCGTTAGTCGTTTTCACACTGTTCTGATAGCGTCGTAGCTCTTCTTGGAGCTCGGCAACATCCCTATTGAGGGTGGTAATTTTATTATTTAATTTGCTAAATAAGTAAATAACTAGGGCTAATAATGTGATGAATTCGAACAACATAGTGACTTAATCCAAGCTAATAAAGTAGTAATGAGGACGCCATTCGATAACGAACACAAGCGTTGGCTCATTGAGCATATAGAGCCAGTCGAGCGATAAAAAAGGCAGCCTAGCTTTAGGCTGCCCACTGCAGTTATGTAAGATTATATAATCTTATATGAATTTATCAGAAAGCCTAGCTTGTTTAGTACGAGATTCGTGAGCACTGAACAGGCCAGTACCAAGCGAGCCAGCACCAAACAAGCGATAACAGACCATGTGGTGCTGATTAGCCTAGGTTGGCTTTCATGAATTCGAGCATGTTTTCCCAGCTTTGGTTGGCTGCCGCTTCGTTATAGCCCAGATCAACATCGTTTTTAGCAGCGCGCTCATCGGCATGTGGATTGGTAAAGCCATGTTTGGCGTTGTCGTACACATCGATGGTGTAATCAACATCGGCTGCATCAAGCTCTGATTGTAGACCCTCGATCGCTTCCATAGAGACCATCGAGTCTGCGCGACCGTGTGCGACCAACACTTTGGCCGTGAAGTTTTGATCTGCTGGTTGTTTTGGTGATGGGTTGCCATGGAAGGTGGCGACTGCTTTTATAGGCATGGCGTCACGTGCCATATCGAGGACGACTTTGCCACCGAAGCAATAACCAATTGCACCTAAATTGTCACCATTGACCGCCAACTGGTCACTGAAATCATTGAGAATTAAACGGCAGCGAGCCATGAGCATATCCTGATCTGCAAGCACTTGCTCCATCCAGGTATTGGCCATCGCAGCGTCGGTAGTCAGTTTGCCTTCGCCATAAACATCCATTGCCACTGCTGCATAACCAGCTTCTGCTAAACGTTCAGCGACAGACTTTGGATGGTCGACGACGCCCCACCATTCGGGTGCAACTAATATACCCGCAGCTGGATTTTCTTCTGAAGCGCCTTCTGGTAGCGCAACATAGCTTACGAGTTTGGTGCCATCATCAGTAGTGCTGATTAATTCAAAAGTCTTAATTGACATATTGTTGTCCTTTTTTATGTTATGAGTTTTATTTATAGTAAATCATTTTTTCTTACTTTCATTACCTTAACGCCCATATCTAGCAAAAACAGCTATAATACTGTAACGCTCTTTATCAAAATGCTACTGTAAATTTATGACAATAAACCTACTAGACAACCAAGATAACGACGTCATTTTTGAGACCGACGTATCTGGGACTAACATATCTGAGTCACTGCGTCCGCAGTTTTGGTCGCGTTTTGAGCTGTCTGACTTAAACCACAGCGAATGGGAAGCCTTATGTGATGGTTGTGGCAGCTGCTGTTTGATTAAATACATCGATGAAGACGACAGCCCAGATCATACTGAAGAAGCTGATATCGTCGAATATACCGATGTGACCTGTCAGCTGATGGATTGTGACACCGGCTACTGTCAGCATTACGCCACGCGTCAAGAGTATGTACCAGATTGCATACAGCTGACCATGGAAAATCTGCCGGATATGATGTGGTTGCCGTCGCATTGTGCTTACAAGCGTTTATACAAAGGGCAAGATTTGCCGAGTTGGCATCTGTTGTTGACTGAAGACGCGCAAGCAACCCAACAGCAAATGCGTGCTGCCAATGTCGGGGTAGCAGGGCGCTGTGTCTCTGAGACCGGCTTATCTGACGAGGAGATGGAGACACGGGTGGTACATTGGGTCAGCGCTTAAGGGTTAGCACTTAAGAGTCAGAGCCTAGAGTCATGCTTAGTTGCAGGTTAGGGCACTATCAGTCAGATTCTTGCGCCGCAGAATGGGCGTTTTTTTCGGCAGCAGGCTGCGAGTCAGCCAGCGGTGGCATGGGAATGCCTTGGCGGATTTGTTCGGAAAACTCGTGGTTAAATTCGTGACGGTCAGTATCAGAGTTGAGGTGCGTTAGATTGTCAAACTCGAGGACTTTTGGATTGATGTGCGCACGCTTGTACCAGGTCTCTATGGACCATGGCTGACTGTCTTTTTTTGGATTGGGATCCAACATGCCGACATCATATAGATAGTTCGGCAACCAACCAGATACCCAAATCCGATAATCCCATGGCAAACGGTCGCCACTAATCATACGTGCCATATAAAAGATAATATTGGTACAGTTACTGATGAGCGTGTTGTACCAAGCAGCTTGGGCATTGAGGTCGTCAGCAGCGGTCAAATAAGACTCAAACAACGCTTTGATCTCATGCTGCTGCAAATGACTGATAGGAAACAAATAAACCTGCTCACCACGTGCGTTGCTACGAGTATAAATAATGTCGCGCTCTTCTGCGGCAATCAAGCTAAGCTCATAACGGCGAAAAAAACCAGCCAACGCTGAAAAATCTTCGCCTTGTTCTTTTCGAATCTCAAACGAGAAAGCAAGTGGTCTGTCATCTTCAAAGCGAAAACTGACTAAGGTATGAGCAATCAAAGGTCCCATCCAGTAAGAATTGGTGACATCGACGCCGGAGAGTTTGGACATGTCCACTGTGCGCGTATCCCAACGCTCTGTCGCTTCTGCATCCGTGTGCCAATCAAAATTGCGTACATTGGAAAAGGTCACCAAATCAGGGTTGGTTGCATCGCGTGTATAAGAGAGCTGTTGACTAACTTCGGGCATCCAGTCGAGGTCTTGCTCAGCCTCGATAGAAAAAAACCAACCAACACCCATGCACCAAGTCACCGCGTATAAACCAGCCAGCCATTTGCTTGTTGATTTTTTTCTAATGGCTTTTTTGGCGAGGTTGGTGTTGCTAATTGATGGTTTATTATCCGATTGTTTAGCAGATGTCATCCAATAACGACTACTCAACAAAGCAGTGAGCAAGCCGATAATGACGATAGCCGAAAGCCAGGTGATGATCGAACCTGCACCGTACTGATACCAAACCGCCAATAGCAACCAAATTGCTGATAGTAATAGGACGCTTGCGATGAAGAGCTGTAGCAGGTAATGTCGCCAGCTCACTTTTTTGTTCTCTTCTTCCGAGGTGCTTTTTTTAATGTCATGCGTCCCTCCCTCACTGTCTGAGCGTCGACCCAGTGAGCGCGATGTAAGCAGACGAGAAAAAAAGGAGCGTAGTGACATAGTGTTGTGGTTTGTTGGTGGTGTAATCGCGATGTTTGTTGGTGATCGTTAAAGGCTTTGACCATAGCAAAGTTTATAACACACTGACAGTACAATTTGCGTGAATTTGTCGTTGAATGTCGGTCAACCATGAGATAAAGTGAATCTTGGGTATGTTGAGCACTTGGCCATGTCACTGGCGAAGACTGATATACAGTAAATAGTGGTCAGAAGTTGTAAATGAGTCTTCAATACGCCCTTGTTTAGTTGGGTCCGTTGGTATTTATAATAGAACCATCGTCTAATCATGAAATGCCTGTTTTATTTGGGATTTTTATCCCCATCTATTATTACTTGTTGTTTTAAACTGTTATTAATTGAAAGAGGTTAAATCACACCATCATGTCTGACGACACTCCCAGCCAGAGTAGTTGGTCGATGCGCGGCTTAAAACGCTGGCTATCGACTGCCCCCGAAACCCGAGATGAATTGAGTCGCTTAGTACAGGACTCGCGCCAGTTCCTAGAGCCTGATACCGTCGATATGTTAGAAGGCGTATTGGATCTGCCCGCGACCCAAGTCCGTGAAATCATGACACCACGTCCGCAAGTGATGGGTTTGCACGAGAGTGCTAGTCTCGCTGAAGTGATGGACATCATCCTAGATACCACGCACTCGCGCTATCCAGTCTTTGACAGTCAAGACGATGACGCTGTCATTGGTATCTTACTGGCGAAAGATCTGATTCCGATACTCGTGTATATGGTCCGAGAGCAAGAGGAAAAAATAGACAGTAAGCGTTTGAAAGATTTAGTGCGTCAACCACTCTATATTAGTGAAACAGCTCGCTCTGATACCTTGCTGCGCTCATTGCAGCTTACCCAAGTGCATATGGCAATTGTCGTGGACGAGTTTGGTAATTTCGCGGGTGTGGTCACTATGGAAGACCTGCTCGAAGAGATTGTTGGTGACATCGTCGATGAGCATGATGATTTTGACGAAGATAGTGATATTAATAACATCGTCGCTGATCCTGAGAAAGCAAATACATGGCGCGTACAAGCCTCTACTGTCATCGAGGATTGCAATGATGAGCTGGGGTCGAATTTTGACGATACTGATGTCGATACGATGGGTGGTTTGGTCATGCAAGCGCTTGGTTATGTGGGTGACTTAGAAGGTGAAAGTGTGGTGATAGATGATTGGAAAATCACGATCACCGATGTAGAAGGGCGTTTTATCCATAATTTAGAGCTCACCAAAATGAATGCGCGTCAGCAGCTATTGATTGGTAGTCATTAAGACGTATTGAGCGTTGCAAGGTATGCTAACCGTGCATAGGCTTTGTTATTGCGGTGATGCACCGACCACATCAACGGCGTCTTAATATATAGGTTTTCCCTTTAAAAACACGATTGCGGTCGTGTTTTTTTGTGCCTGAGCGTTGGGTTTGACTACGCAATTTTACCCATAGATTGGTTTAGACTGGTATCATGGGCGGGTTTAATGGTTTGGGTTTTTCTAAGAGTGATTTTTATCTGAAATGCCCTGCTCTCCAGATATTAATGCCCCCAGATATTAATGCTTATAATTTTAGAAAAATGATCTTGGATAATTGCTATGCGTCTGTCTTCTGTTGATTTGCAAAAACGTCTCAATCCGGACAAGCCGAAGGGCATGCCCATGCTGATGACGTTATTGATTGCGTTGCTGGCAGGCGCAGTATTTTTATTTGCGCTAGCACCCTACGGTATTTGGCCACTCGCATTGCTGTCGCCAGCAATTTTGTATGCGTTGCTGATGCCTCAAATGAGTGGCAAACGTGCCTTTTTAATTGGTCAGGCATACGGCACAGGACTATGGTGTGTGGGTGCGTTTTGGCTTTATACCTCTATCCATGTCTATGGTGCGACTCCAGCATGGTTAGCGTTGATAATGATTGCCTTGATGGGATTGGGCATGGGTTTGTTCCATGGCTTTCTGGCGTTGATATTTAATCGGATGGTCGGCAAGCAGCCATTGTCATTCGCGGCGCTTTGGATACTACAAGAATGGATGAAAACTTGGTTGTTCACCGGGTTCCCATGGCTATTCGTCGGTTATGCGTTTACAGAGCAGTACTGGTTGTCCTCCCTCGCACCAGTCGCAGGTGTGTTTGCTATCTCGTTTGTGGCGGTGCTATTGGCAGCCAGTGTGGTTGAACTGTTGCGTCGTCGCGGCGGTTATATGGTGGTGCCAATCGTATTGCTGGTCATCAGTACCTCACTGTGGCTGATAAATCCTCAGTGGACTAAAGAAAAAGGCACGCCTGATTTATCCGTGTCTTTGATTCAAGGTAATATTCCACAAGACTTAAAATGGCTGACTGAGTATCAGGTAGAAACCTTAAACATTTATGCGCAATTAACCAGCACTGAATGGGGACGTGACATCATCCTGTGGCCTGAATCATCGATTCCGATGTTTCAGACAGACGCGGTGGGCTTTATCAATGAAATGGTCAAAATGGCAAAGGAAACAGATACCACCTGGGTAACTGGTATTCCTTATAAGGATGACGCGGCGTTTGATGAGACTCGTGACGAATATCCACCGTTTTATAATAGTGTGATTGCGTTAGGGGCGGATGCAGAAGGTCTCTATAAAAAACAACGTTTGGTGCCTTTTGGCGAGTATATTCCACTAGAAGGCTTACTCGATATCTTGCCAGACTTGGCTGGTAGCCAAGACATTATGAGTTATAGTCGCGGCAGTGATACCCAGTCGCCGCTGCGTGTGCGTGGTCACAATTTGGGCGCTGCCGTATGTTACGAAGTGGCGTATCCCGATACCACCCGAAGAAATGCCGTTGATACTGACTTTTTATTGACCATCTCAAACGATGCTTGGTTTGGCAAGTCAGCAGGGCCATTGCAACACCTACAAATGGTACAAATGCGAGCCCTTGAAAATGGTCGTTGGTTCATGCGAGCGACCAATACTGGCGTCACGGCTATTATTGACCACAAGGGCCACATCGTCGAGCGCGCACCGCAGTTTGAACGTATGGTATTGCGTGGTGATATTCAGGCACGTGAAGGTCAGACACCATTTACACGTTTTGGCAATTATCCTATATTGTTTACCATAGCGCTGTTATTGTTACTCAGCTATCTTGGTAGACGATCTAGGACTCGGGTGAAATTGGGTAGATCGTAGGTAAGTCGTTTTAGCATATAGTTGGTGCCAAATAAAACAGATACGTGGTTTTATGACGTGAAACGGGGATAATTTTTCTGGCTTGCTGTGCCTGCGCAGACAGAGGTTGCAAAAAAATTATCCTCGTTCCACTGTATCACTCCTATATTAAACCGACTATATAATAGCCAGAAAAACCATCAGTCAACGTTAAAAATCATCAATTAGCGCTGAAAACCGATGGTCATCGATAATAAATCCTTTAAATACTTAAGGGTTTTCACAAATCGGTACAAATTGCGATATAATAGGTAAATATTTAAAATATTTTGTGCAAGGTGGATTAAGGTATGTCAGAAGGTATCGTTAATAACAACCCGAAAAAAGAGCTGTTGTATACTGTAGGCGGTATTGCCTTATTTTTAGCTATCGTACTGCTTATCGGTGTTTCTGGATTTTTACGTCCAGCGGGCGAGCATATTACGGTAGAAAGCACTGAAGCTACAGCTGAAGCCGAAGCTAGTGCTGAAGAGCCTGCTGCAGCGACAGAGATCGAAAGCGCTGAAACAACAGATGGCGCTGCTGAGTCAGCCGAGGAACCAGTAGCAGAAGAGTCTGAATCTGTCGTGTCTGCATCAGCTGGTACAGCGACTGCTTCTGGTACAGTGGGTCAAGCGGATGCTGCAGCTGATGAAGCGACGGTAGAGCAAGCAGAGACTGACGTGGCGGCTGAACCTGAACCTGAAGAAGCGGTAGCAGAGTAACTGTTTTTGTTTTATACAGTATCTTTGTGGAATGCGGACGAAAAAGTCTCATAGCAACAGCATGCCTGTCATGGCATCACACTCGCTCTCAACTGTTGAGAGCGAGTTTTTTGTGAGTCATTACCGAGTGATCGGTCAAAACTATTGATCAAAACTGCTGATCAAACTTATAAAAAAACGTGAGAATAAATCTAGGTATAGTCATTCTATAGGTTACGCTTATCACTTTTTAGCAAGTGACTGCATACGCAAAAAGCAAATGATGAGGCGTGTTACCATTGTCGGTAGCGCGCTTTGTTGTTTCAGGTCGTTATCAATTGAGTGACTGAATTGAAGACCCACTTTAATAAGTGAGGTATTTCTCTTGACCATCGCAAGCAGGCAGTCCATACAAACGTTTGATGGTACCTTGCTGTCATGTTGCCTTACAAGTTTCATGGAAATATAGCGCTTTCTATTTATACGTATTGGTTGTACATATTGATCAGCTATGTCGGTATCTTAAATTGCTACCCTGCAATAGACGCTCGTAAAAGAATCAACGCGTGTAAAAGAGTCAACGCTTATAAAAATTTATCTGTGCACATAAGACGACTATTCATAGTTGCTTGCCTATCCAATTCAATCAAATCCAATCAAAATTAAAAAGGAAAAATCTAATGAGTAAACACATCATTCGTGACCGTATCGATAAGCTACGTAAGAATATCGTCGCTCAAGACCTTACTGCGATTATCGTACCATCCGCCGATCCTCATTTGTCTGAGTACTTGCCCGAGTATTGGCAAGCGCGATTGTGGCTTTCGGGGTTTACAGGCTCACTTGGCACACTCGTCGTGACTGCGGATTTTGCAGGGTTGTGGACAGACAGCCGTTATTGGGTGCATGCTGCTGACGAACTACAAGACACAGGAATCAGTTTGGAGAAGCTTGCACCCGGTCAGCCAAATCATATCAACTGGTTGGCTGAGCATCTACAAGAAGGGGATAGTGTGGTTGTCGATGGCAATGTACTATCCATTGCTGAGCAAGACAAACTGCTAGATGCCTTTGAGGCCGATGACATTACTTTGATTACTGACCGCGACGTATTGACAGAGATTTGGACTGATCGTCCAGCCTTGCCCTCAGCACCGCTTTATCAGCATGAGGCACAATTTGTCGCACAGTCTACCGCCTCAAAACTTGCCGCTGTGCGTGCAGGTATGGTAGAAGCTGGTGCGACGCACCACCTACTTTCTAGCCTAGACGATATCGCTTGGTTGACCAACTTGCGCGGCGCCGATGTCGACTACAATCCAATATTCTTATCATATATGCTCATTAGTGCAGACAGTGCGACATTGTTTGTTGATAGTAGCAAAGTCAGTGCTGATATTGAGCAAAGCTTGAAAGATAGCGGTATTACCATTGCGAATTACGATGCGGTACAACCAGCATTGAGCACATTGACACCAGATGATTTGCTATTACTAGACCCTAGCAAAGTGGCGGTGGGTACGCTATCGCAGATGGTTGACGATATTGGTTTCATCGAGCAGATGGCACCGAGCACTTTACTAAAATCTGTAAAGTCTGACGCTGATATCGACCATGTACGTGAAGCGATGCGTCAAGATGGTGCGGCATTGTGCGAGTTTTTCGCCAGCTTTGAGCAACGCTTGGCGGATGGTGAGCGATTGAGTGAGCTTGATGTCGATAGCATGCTCATCGAAGTACGCAGCCAGCAACCGAATTATGTATCGCCGAGCTTTCCGACAATTGCAGGATTTAACGAAAATGGAGCGCTACCGCATTATCGTGCGACGCCAGAAAAGTTCAGCTACCTTGATGTGACAGAAGGCGAGGGCAGCTTGCTGCTGATTGATTCAGGCGCTCAATACCAAAACGGCACCACCGATATCACTCGTGTGGTTGGTGTTGGAGAAGTAAGCAGCGATCACAAACGCGACTTTACCACGGTGTTAAAAGCACATATTGCTTTAGCCAGTGCATATTTTCCTGAAGGCATTTCATCACCCACTATCGATGCGATCTGCCGTGCGCCATTGTGGCGAGCACAAATGGACTACGGACATGGTACTGGTCATGGCGTTGGTTATTTTTTGAATGTGCATGAAGGACCACAAGGTATCTCCTATAACGCGCCCAATACCAAAGAGCGGGCAATGAAGTCTAATATGATTACCAGTAATGAGCCAGGACTATACCGCGAAGGCAAATGGGGTATTCGTATTGAGAATTTAGTAGTGAGCAAAGCAGTTACTAACCCAACTGAGACCGATTTCGGTAAGTTCCTGCATTTTGAAACCGTTACTTACTGCCCAATTGATACCCGTTTAATTGAGCCATCATTATTGAGTCAACTAGAAATCGATTGGTTGAATGACTACCATCGCCAAGTATATGCAGAGCTAAAAGATCGTGTAAACGGTGCAGCGCTAGAATGGCTGACTGAACGTACACAGAGCATAGAGTAAATAGATAAAAGCAGCTCAGTAGCTTAAAGTCAGTATGTTGTAAAAAAAGCCCAGTTATTTATCAACTGGGCTTTTTATCGCTTGGGCTATCACATTGTTTTTGTTTTTTTATTACCATTTTTAAAATTAGGACATGCCCTAGTTTTTCTGCGGCTCTTTATCAGGTGTTGATGCATCTGATTCATTTAAGTACTGAACAACCTCTGCTTGTAGCCAAGACTTTAAGTTTTCAGACATCTGCATCATTTGTTCACTCAGATAGTCATCAATTTGCGTTTCAAGCTCACGAATGAACGCTTGATGAGTAGTGCTTAACTTTTCATCTTTGAGTGACAGTTTGATAGCATTACTGGCGTTGTCTTTCACGGCTTTTAGCACGTTATCGCTGTTATTCAAGGTGTTGTCAACGCTATCACTTTGTTTGGTATCAGCGTCAGCAGTGCTCGAGCTGAGGGTGCTTGTATCGACTTTAGGTGCTATTTTAGAATCTGTTGATTGAGAATTTTTTGGTTGAGAGTCTGTTGGTTGTGACTCTGTAGAAGTGTCACCTTTCACATCATTCGACTGAGGGCTATTTGTACTTTCTTCACTGATTTTGTGTGTTTCTGTTTCTTCCGCTGCATCGGTCACTTTTGTGTTGTTTTTATCAGTGACTACCTGCTTATTTTGCTGTTGTGCCTCTTGCGTTATTCTTGCTTCTTCTCGAGCTTGTTTGTCGGCGATGGCTTTAGTGATGGCTTGTTCGGCCTCATGGTTATCGTAGAGATCGTCAACATGAGCATCTAGGTCGTGAGTACTGAACACAAAGCTCTCGAACGGAACCTCCGACTGAAGTAACGAGGTAATGTCTTTGAGCTCTTGGGTAATTGCCGAACGGACAGATTCGGGCGCACAAGTCCAGCGCTGATGAAACTGATAAGAAAAGGAATAGCTTGACATTATATCTTCCATAAACATTACAAAATTACCCCTTATCATACGCAAGTACAATAAGGGGCTGCAAGTGGACAAACGTAGTAAATCTGACAATAAAGTTACAATGTGCCATATTATGGCCGTTTATGCTTTATTTATCGATAGGCCAGCGTGCAAAAACCAACGAACCATTCGTACCGCCGAAGCCAAAGCTATTGGACACGGCATATTGTAATTTCTCAACTTGGCGGGATTGATTGGCTACGTAATCGAGATTACAGTTATCTTCAACATTATCTAGATTGATCGTTGGTGGCACTTGTTGGTCTTGTAGGGCACGGATAGTAAAGATGGCTTCGATACCGCCAGCGGCACCCAGTAAGTGACCAGTCATTGACTTGGTTGAGCTGACCAAAATACTGTCTTTTACTGGTGAGAATACTGTTTCAATAGCGATGGATTCGGCAACGTCACCGGCAGGGGTGCTGGTACCATGGGCATTGACATAACCGACATGCGATGAATCAATCCCAGCATCGTTTAAGGCATTTTTCATAGCACGAGCTGCACCGCTACCATCTTCTGGTGGTGCGGTAATGTGGCTGGCATCATCGCTCATGCCAAACCCAACCAGCTCAGCAAGTATCGTTGCACCACGTGCTTTAGCGTGAGCAAGGCTTTCTAACACCACGACACCAGCGCCATCACCTAACACAAAACCATCACGGTCTTTGTCAAATGGACGCGAGGCTTTGGTTGGCTCGTCGTTACGAGTAGAGAGCGCGTGCATAGCGCCAAAGCCTGCTATACCAAGAGGGCTGGAGCCTTTTTCGCTGCCACCCGCCAGCATGACATCGGCGTCGCCATACGCGATCAAACGTGCTGCCAGACCCATCGCATGAGTGGCTGTAGTACAGGCAGTCGATGTGGCTAGGTTTGGTCCTTGTAAGGTATGTTTAATCGCTACCAAGCCCGCTGCCATGTTGACGATAGAGCCGGGGATAATAAAAGGCGAGACTTTGGTGGCACCTTTTTCACGCAGGGTATCACGGCTGTTTTCGATGGTTTGGATACCACCAATACCGGAACCTAAAATAATACCAAATTGTTCAGGATCTACGTTTTGCACAGGAGCGTCAGCAGCACTTACTTCATCGATAAAACCGGCGTCTTTTAAGGCCATGGAAGATGCCGCCACGCCGTAATGCATAAACTCATCATAGCGACGTGCGTCTTTAGCATTCATATATTGTTTGGCATCAAAGTCTTTGACCACACCAGCAATTTGCGCGCGATAGTCTGTTGCATCAAAATGGGTAATCGGCGCGATACCGCTATCACCATTGAGGAGCTTCGCCCACGAGCTATCGACATCCAAACCTAGTGGCGTGACAGCACCCATGCCAGTCACTACCACCCGTGTGTCATCAGAGCGCTCATAGTGCGGTGGCTTCTGGCGAGTGTTTTTCTTGTCAGTGGCGGCAGTCGGGGTGTTGGTTTGCGCGCTCGGTGAATTGCTATGTTGGTTCATGCGATATATCCTGTACGTGCGATCCTAAGAAAAATTTGGTTTATTGGTTTAATAGTTATTATAAAACACATAAGTGTACGTATGTAAACTAAAATAATGACCAACTAGGCGAAACACACTTGACCTAGTACGACGCCTTTATTAGCGCCAGTGACGGCTGGCAAATTACCCGTTTCACCCATGATGGTCTGTCTTGCTAGCCAAGCAAAAGCGACAGACTCCACCCAAGTCGGATCGAGTCCTAAGCTAACCGTGGTATCTACCGTACAATGTGGTAAATGTGCTTGCAGTCGAGCCATTAAATATTTATTCAACGCCCCACCACCGCAGACGTAAACGGATACGCTTTCTTGATCATTGATGAAAGTATTGATTTGCGTGCTAGCACTGACGGCTGTCAGTTCGGTCAACGTTGCTTGGATATCCGCTGTGGAGTAGCGAGTGTGGGCTGAGGTTTGGTCGAACTGGTGTAGCTCATCTTGTAGCCATTTTAAGTTAAATGCCTCACGACCAGTGCTCTTCGGGTAAGAACGGGCGAAAAACGGATGCGTCAATAGTTGATTCAGTAATGGCTCAATGACTTGCCCAGATTGCGCCCACGCGCCGCCAGCATCGTAGTCATTATCAGTGTGCAGTGCTGTCCACGCGTCTAGTAATAAGTTGGCAGGGCCAGTGTCATAGCCCACGACATTGTCTATAAGTTGTGAGTTTATAGGCTGTGAATTTACAGGTTGCGAGTTTACTTGTGAATCCGATGGCGTCTCAGCAGTGGCTGGCAAGACAGTAATATTGGCAATCCCGCCCAAGTTTAATAGTATTCGCGTGCTGTCAGGCGCAGAGAACAGGGCTTGGTGAAAGGCAGGTACCAAAGGCGCGCCTTGACCACCGACTGCCATATCGCGGCGGCGAAAGTCACTGACGACACTGATACCAGTACGCTCAGCGATGATGTTGGCATCGACTAACTGCAAGCTAAAGCCCATCTGCGGACGATGGCGAACCGTCTGACCATGACAGCCAATCGCTAATACAGCGTCACTATCGACATTTACTTTCTGCAATAACTTATTGACCACGACACTGGCAAACTCACCGTACTCTTTACTCGCCCAACCAAGCCAGTCTAATTCACTTTTTGGCTCACTTGTCGGTTCTCTGTTTGGATTGCTATTTGTATCGCTGTTTGGCTCATCCGAACTAGGCGTCAGCTCTTGAACACCATTCGGCTGACACAGTGCTAATAACACTTCACGCAGGCGGGGCGGGAAGTCTTGGCTATAAGTTGCCAACAGTTGCATTGGTTGCGAGGTTGTACCATTGCTATCGTTATCAAACTGACAGAGCACCGCATCCATACCATCTAAGCTTGTGCCTGACATCATCCCTATATATAAGCCATCATCGAAGCTTTCAAAGACCGTTTGCTCCAGTGCCTCGCCCAGTGATGCAAGGTTTGTATCATTGTCGCCAGTCGTCAAGTCATCAGTCGTTGAGTTGAGCTGGTCACCTGAAAAGTCGATGTTTTCGGGGTCATTGGTTGCAAGGGTAGGGTTGGTCATGGCAATTTACCTTAAAAAACGCTAGTATATCCGTCAAATTCTAACATCTTTTGCTGGCTTCGAAATTCTAAATAGCCCAAACGTTTTAACCTTTCAATAAAGACAATAAAGAGAGCATCATGACAGACCATTCATACACCCTAGAAGAGCAGATAGCCCTGATCCAACGTGGTACGCAAGAGATTTTATCTGAAGATGATTTAGTGGCCAAGCTCAAGCTAAACCGTCCGCTACGCATCAAGGCAGGTTTTGATCCTACCGCACCTGATTTGCATTTGGGTCACACGGTACTGATCAACAAACTCAAGCACTTTCAGGATTTGGGTCATGAGGTTTACTTTCTCATTGGCGACTATACTGCCAAGATTGGTGATCCTTCTGGCAAAAACAGCACCCGTCCGCCATTGACTGATGAACAAATCAAAAACAATGCCGCTACTTATGCGGAGCAAGTTTTTAAAATCTTGGATAAAGAAAAAACCCGTGTGGTCTTTAACTCTGAATGGTTCAATGACATGAGCGCTGCTGACATGATTCAGCTTTCTAGTCAGCAGACCGTCTCACGTATGCTTGAGCGTGATGATTTTGCAAAACGCTACGCTTCGCAAACGCCAATCTCTATTCATGAGTTCCTCTACCCATTGGTGCAGGGTTATGATTCTATCGCACTTAAAGCAGATGTTGAGCTGGGCGGTACTGACCAAACTTTCAATTTACTCATGGGTCGCACGCTACAAGGGCGCTATGACCAAGAGCCGCAAGTCTGTATTACGGTACCGATTTTAGAAGGTTTGGACGGTGTCAATAAAATGTCCAAGTCGTTGGGCAACTATGTTGCCATCTACGATGCGCCAGGTACGATGTATCAAAAAATCCTGTCTATGCCAGATACTCTCATTCATCGCTACTTTGAGTTTTTAAGCTTCAAGCCGATGGAAGAAGTCGAAGGTCTAATGACGGAAATGGAAAATGGTCGCAATCCGCAAGAAATCAAACGTATCCTTGCTGAAGAGTTGATCGAGCGTTTCCATGATGCCGATGCCGCTGCCAATGCGCACAAGTCAGCGGGCAATGTGCTTGCTGATGGTGAACTACCAGTGGATTTACCAGAAGTGATGTTAGCGTTAGAAGGGCAAGACGCACTGTTTATCACGCAAATCCTCAATCAAGCCGAGCTTGCTAAAAACAACTCAGCGGCAAAAGACATGGTCAAGCGTGGTGCGGTAAAAGTCGATGGTGAAGTCGTTGATGGTGGTTTTAGTCTAATCTCAGGACAGACGGTTGTGATTCAAGCAGGCAAAAAAGGCTATGCAAAAGTGACGGTGGAGTAATCTATAAGAGTGATTGAAAGCGAGGTCGGCGGTAATTGTCGACCTTTTTTATGAAGCGACAATTAGCAGTAGATTAGCAGCAGCCATTTTTAAACATTAGGAGTTTGCTATGACTAAAATCATCACTCAAGGCATCTACCGCCACTATAAAGGTAGCCTTTACCAAGTTTTGCATACCGCGCAGCATTCAGAAACCGAAGAATTATTGGTTGTTTATCGCTGTCTATACGGTGAGTATGGCGTGTGGGTACGACCGCTTGCGATGTTTTCGGAGACGGTCGTGCGTGATGGTAAAGAGATACCACGTTTTGAGCTGATTAAAGCACTGACGGATTGAAGCATTGACTAATTAAAGCATTGGCGGATTAGTTTTTCGCATGGATTATGTGGTGTTAATCGAAAACGGCTGGCTTCATTGCAGCCGTTTTTTTTCGTTTATCAAAGTGAGCTTTCCACAAAACGCTTTAACACTTTATAAAACTCAACGGGCGCATCCATTGGCACAGCATGACCTGAATTTGGTAGTATGATTGCGTTGGCACTGGGTAGCATCTGAGTGATTTTTTGCTGGCATTTTGCACTATATAATTGAGAGCGACCACCAACTAATAAGGTCGTTGGGATACTGACTGTCGATACAACGCTGCGGTAATCGTAAGGTAGCTCAACGTAAGCAGACAGACAGCGTAACTTGTGTTGCCATGTCGCATGTTTCATCAGTGAGATTTTCTGTGGCGGTCGATGGCTCAAAGTTTTTACCAATAATTGAGAAGATTTTCTACTGACGGATAGCAGAGAAAAGGCACGTTCTATGTCCAATAATTTCGTTTTTAAACGATAGGGCAGATGCCGAAAGTCATCAACTTGCATATAGGGCTCAGCGTTTGCGATCAAATCTGCAAACTGTGCAAAAATTTCTGTTTGACGTGTACCAAACACCCCACCAGTTTGCCAGTCGGGTTGATTGTGAATCATCGGTGCTTGGTCGATATTCAAATAGCGACTCACGTGCTGAGTACCAAATCGTTGAAAGTATGCCCACATCACTAATGCACCCATCGATATCGCCGCCACAGGAAACGCCTCGCACTTTGTTTCTTTACTCACGTGTCTAAATACCTGCTCAACATCGTCTACGTATTGCTCAATAAAATCGAACCTTGGCAAGGTGAGGTGAGACGACATGCCAAACCCTCTAAAGTGTGGCAGATAAAAACGATAACGCTGGGTCAGCGGTAGGATAAATGGCAAAAACTGCCGTGCATCCATCCCAAAGGCATGCAACAGCATCACAGGTTCACCGCTACCGATAACAGATACTGGTAGCAGCGTGTCATCAGTCATACTGATCGTGATAGTCTGTAATTGATATGACGACAGTAGCGACGGTAAATTATTTTTCATAAAAGGCATCACTTGTTTTTATCAAGTTGTTTGGATCAGAGTCAGCCATATTAAAAGCGTTGATTTTATGAGCGTGGCAGCTTACACCTTGTAAATGACGATGAAAATGAACACACGTTCTAATCAAAGGCTGTTATATTTAGTGGGAGCGTTGACCATAATATAGAAGCCGTCTAAAGATAGAAATGATAATATTTGTTCGTCCACCAGTATCTAGTATATGTAAGTCGATCCAATCTTATTTAGCAGGTCTTGTTTGGTAGGCATTATTTGATAGGCATTGTCCTCATTTTTACCACTATTTCAAAATGAGGGCGCACCCTAAGTAAAATAAGGACAATAGTATATGAGTAAGTCGACGTTAGCATTGCTCGATAGTAGTCTTTATCCGCAATCTTGGCAGCAGCAAAGCTTTAGCAGCCCTCAGGCGTTTTTCAGAGGATTGCTAGCAGGCGATATTCCGCCAGACGCCGATGCTTTTACAAAGCAACTACTGGTTAATGATACTTATAAAGATTGGATCTATAGCTCTGTATTTGGGCGTTATTTGCATCGTAATTTTACGGCGTTTTATCGGCAAACAGAAGACAGTTTTAATACAGATATGCCTGATATTTTTCGTCGTGAGCTCACTCGTCATGCTCAGTATTTGCCAGTAGAGCAAGTGCTGTTCTTTGCGGGTGATATTCCAAAAAACGTTCGGCAAACCAAGCTGTTCACCACAACTGTTAATCCAGCAACAGCCATGATAAATGCACAACGTATCAAAGTAAAAAGAAATGCATCACAGACTGTAGTCAATCAGATAGACATTACTGGCAAGCACGTATTGGGATTTCCGATCCGTCATAATAAGCGAACCAGCGAGCGCTTACGCAATGAAGTATTGATTTTGGACTTTCAAAACTTAAGACTCGTGAACGAGCTCAAGATTGAGGACATAAAAAAAGCAATATAGAGGACTCTATATTGCTTCGGTGTTATGAGCTGCGTTGATGAATGCTGTACTTAAGAGTATATCACGTGGAGATGCCACGAATGATAAAATACCAGAAGAGCTAACGGTCTACTTTGTTTGCTTGGCAATCGTCAGTCCATTATACGTCTGCGCCACAGGCATTACTTCTAAACGATTGACATTGATGTGCGCGGGTGACTCAATCAGCCATAACAAAATATCACCGATATCCTCACCTGTCATGGTTTTGAAGCCGTCATAAACCTTGGCGGCTTCTTCTGCGTCGCCATGATAGCGGACGTTTGAAAATTCAGTACCTGCCACATTACCAGGCTCAAGATTGGTTACTCGCACTTGCGTTCCCAATAAATCAGCACGCAAGTTTAAGCTAAACTGCTTCACAAAAGCCTTAGTCGCACCATAGACGTTACCACCAAAATAAGGCCAGCTGCCAGCAATAGAACCAACATTGATTACATAACCGCTATCGCGTTCGACCATCGCTGGCAACACCGCATGGGTCAGTGCTATCAAACCTTTCACATTGACATCGGTCATGCGCATCCAATCATCCAGATCTGATTTGTACGCAGGCTCTGTACCAAGTGCCAGACCAGCATTATTTACCAAGACATCGATTTGTTGAAAGTCTGTTGGTAAATCAGCAAGGATTTGTGGAATAGAAGCGGCATCACTGACATCCATGGCTACTGGTAAAAATGCATCACCTAAAGTCTCTGCTAACTCATTCAGTTTGTCGAGGCGCCTGGCACAGCCAATCACACTATGACCGCTGGCAATCAAACGCTCAGCCAGCGCTTTGCCAAAACCAGCGCTTGCTCCTGTAATTAATACATTCATGTTATATCCTTGTCATTGATAGCCTGTACTTCTGTTGCGAGCCGCCATCATGTTTGATAATAGCTGTTTTGCACTTATTTGTTGAACAACTGCTTCCCAAATATCTTGTCACCTGCATCACCAAGACCAGGAATAATGTATCCATGCTCGTCTAAATGATCATCTAGCGCCGCAGTATAGATAGTGACATCAGGGTGGGCTTCATTGACCAATCGTACGCCTTCAGGAGCAGCAACCAACACCAAAGCCTTGATGTTTGTGCAGCCATTTTTCTTTAGCATTTCTATAGTTGCAACCATAGAGCCACCCGTTGCTAGCATTGGATCAATGATAAGGGCAGGGCGCTTGTCCATATGACTGACAAACTTTTCAAAGAAAGGCACTGGTTGTAGCGTTTCTTCATCACGTTGTAATCCCACCACAGAGATTTTTGCTGTAGGGATTAAGTCGAGAACCCCGTCCAACATGCCAATACCTGCACGCAAAATTGGCACGATTGTCGCCGTCTTACCGATGATTTGTTCACCCGTTATCTCACCGCACCAGCCTTGCATAGGAAAGGTTTCGATTGCAAAGTCACGGCTCGCTTCATACGCCATTAAGCGCGCAAGCTCTTTGGTCAATGTGCGAAACTTATAAGTACTACAGTCTTTTTCCCGCATTAAGCTAAGTTTATGGCGGACTAGCGGATGATCGATTACGGTAATTTTTAAGCTGCTGTTTAAGTCACTCATAAGTACTCTCTTGGTTTTTGGTCTGGTGCTTGCGCAGTCACTGCGGTTGCTATTAGTATAAAAGATACAAACATCTACCACACATCAACTCTATAAGTTAGGCTATTGATAGTAAGCTCAACGAACGATTGATAAACTGCATCTGACTATACTGTGCTCAGATAAGTGAGGTAGTGTTTAGGCTTTCTATGATAGCAAAAAAACCGATTTTTTGATGAAGAATCTTATAGCCAACCAACCCACTAACGCATGAAAAGACATGAAACGATATGAATAAAACGGATCCTAAAAAAAATAGCACCGATAGAGTAGAAACTCATCCCTTTGACCCAGTGTTGCCACCTAATGCAACTGTCATGATGATGGGGACTTTTCCACCGACAAGCGATAAGTGGGCGATGAGCTTTCATTACCCCAATTTTTATAATGATATGTGGCGTATCTATGGTGGTGTATTCTTTGATGATGTTGATTACTTTAGGGTAGAAGAAGAAAAGCGCTTTAATCCAGAACGTATCATTGATTTTATGTATGAGCGAGGCATTGCGTCTTGCCCAACGGTAAAACAAGCCATTCGTGAAACAGGCAATGCATCAGATAAAAACTTGACCGTTGTGACGCCTGTGGATTTAGACGACATCCTAACAAAAGTACCAAAGGTGAGGACACTGTTCACGACAGGAGGTAAGGCGACAGAAGTATTGCTCAATTTGCTAGTAGATCCACCTAGCAAGTCCAAATATCCCAAAACCAATCAAAGTATGAGCTATCCTTATCAATGGCAGTGTACAGAGAATAAGAATTCAGCCCCTAATGACCTCATGCTATATAGACTGCCTTCTACTTCACGTGCCTACCCATTAGCATTAGAGAAAAAGATAGCCGCCTATAAAGATTTTTTCAAAAAAATAGGTAAGCTATAGTTATAAATATCAATCCTAAAAACACCACCGCTCACCACCCACTCAAAAAACCTTCCAACCACCTTAATAACTTCTTGACCGATTGAAAGAAGCGTGTATAATGCGTCCCAGTCGAAAGGGGAGGCTGATTAAGAAGT
>NZ_JAKDUI010000176.1 GCF_030457785.1 Psychrobacter sp.
TTCGGCTGTCACCCTTCTTTTATTACTCCAGCATACTTTCTGACACACCACCGAAAAAAGCAGTACCACAACTCAATTAGTCGCTTTAACAATATTGGAGGATGAAGATAAAGCGCAGCAATTATTGACAGGAGGATTGTCAGGATATGTACTAAAGGACATAGCTTTTGATGGCTTATTGGCAGCGATAAAGCACGTTAGTACGGAATGTCAGCTTATGCCATCGTCAACATCAAAAGAACTTATACCACCACCCGTAATGTGTTATACGCCACACTTAACACGCCGTGAACTAGAAGTTTTGGTACGTGTGGCTAAAGGAGATCGCAATAAAGAGATTGCCTATAAACTCGATATTACCCAACGTACCGTCTGTTTTCATATGAGTAATTGCTTTGCAAAATTGGAAGTATCCAATCGCACTGAAGCTATTATAAAAGCACTGAGTCATGGGTTATTGGATATTGAATAACACTCTAAAGAAACTAAAGTTACGAACGAGCTTTCTTATAGAGCAGTATGGTCTTGTCGCTTTTATTTTATTCTCTAGCATAATCAGTATCTGACTGGTAAGATCCTGGAGATATTGGTGGTTGTACAACACCATCAACATCCTCTCTTTCTTCACGAGCCTCACAAGCTATCCTACGAGTGCTTCCATCAATATTGGTAACGGTAGGTGGATTACCATGACGGCGATAGCATTCAGAAAGAAATTCATCATGTTGTAGTTGTTTATTCATTCCACTACTTATGGCTTTTGCATCTCGCTGCCTGACCACTCTATTCTCTTGTACGGCTATTGGTTAGATTGTCTGAGCTTGCATCGCTGTCTGACTCTTCATATCATCTCCGCTCTGTGCGAAAGACGTAGATATGGTCACTGGTATAACAGCTAGGCTAAGCAATATGTTCTTTAATATGGTCATAACATCATCCTTAGTTGTTGATACTGCAGTATCTCTTCTTATAGCCAATAACGAATCATAGATTTACTGACTACTTTGCACCTGAGTTTTTAGCATAACAATAATCCATAACAAATGTACCTGTAGGTATCTACAGGTACATTGCTTGAGAGTATAAGTTAGACTTGATTTTATTGGTCGATGTAATTGTATTTTAGCATTTAGCATTTAGCATTTAGGTTACTTATTTGTAGGGCTGCACCATGTTTATAGGACTGTACTATGCGAAATAGCATTATAAAAGTTTTGGTATATGGCATAGCGCTAACGTTGCCCACGCTAGCATCAGGGACTATTCATAATAATCAGCATATGATAGAGAGTCTGACGAGTCGTGATAAGCTCGATAATACGGATGTCGATGCGGTACTCAAAACTGTACTCGACAATATTCCAGATGACATTATTGTGTATCCGACAGAAGGTTACTACTATTTTTGGTTTTATCACCAAGGCAACTTAATACGAGGTAATTTGCGCTTTAGTCATCGATTGGTAGATAAGGGACAGGTATCGTTTGCGTATTACTATGATTCTGAATTAAGAGGTGGAGAGGGTTTCAAGATTTACCATAAGATGTATTCAAGTGCGGATGGATTAATACTGATGCCGCTTGGTTCGCGCAAGTATCAAATGAGTTTTCAAGGTAGCAAAAAAATCATCACCCTAAATATTCCTGTTAGTGACTATAAAACTATAGCTGATGAAGCATTTTTGGGTAATATGCAAGATGAGTCAGGTGTCATCTTTGCCTTGGTCTTTAATCATCAGCTTAGACAGTTCTATTATTTGTTGGATGAAGCTCAAAGCTATGAGCGTTATTATGAATTATCGCCCCATATTAGTGTTGGCACAAGAACAGGGTTTGTATACTTTCAGGACAATACTCGATCGCAACCGCGCAAGGTTTTGGTCGGTGTAGCCAGTCGTAACTCGGCGCTTAATAATTTTTATGATGGGCCTTTCGATCAGTTGCCAGATCATAATCTTGGCAACACCTTATTTAAGGATTATGTCTCTTTAGTTTATCCGTTCCTTAAAGGAGAGGTTGACAGTCATGGTCATTTTTTAGATAAGGACAACTCACGCGTGGTTATTAATAACTATATTTATTATAGAGATTTAAAGGACTTTAGATATTTAGAACAGTGTCATGAGAGGTCGATAGAATGTGTACAAAACTTTATAAGCTTGAGTAAACGTTAACGGATTGTCCTCACTGAACGTTTTTAGCAGCGTTAGCCTTTTTAACTACTTCTCTTTAGTCAAAGCCACCTCACTAGGTACCCTCTGCGTCGTCGTTGCAAAAGGTTTTGTGGCAATAGGATAGTCGACATCTTTTGGCATGAGTAAGCGCATATGAGGGTAGGGTGTTGAGATGCCTGCAGCATCAAAGGCAAGTTTGATATTTTCAGTGATGCCTTCTTTGATGACTGGCATACGGGCAACAGACGCTGGTTTGACCCAGAAACGCACAATAAAAAATACGCCGTATTCACCAATTTCATCGACGGTAGCGGAGCTTTCGGGACGGCTGAGTACCACATCGGTATCAGAAAGCACTTGCAAGATCTCTTGGCGAGCGGTTGGGATATCATCCTCAAAAGCAATACGTACATGAATGTCAAAGCGTATGAAGTTTTTTGAGGTTATATTGGTCACTTCAGAAGAAGCAACCTTAGAGTTTGGAATGATAACCGTGATGTTGTCCCTAGTTAAAACATGTGTGGTACGCAGAGCGATGACCACAACGCGACCTTCGTTTTCATTGATATGTACCCAATCACCAACCTGAAAGGATTGTTCAAGTAAAATAGTGATGCCAGCGATAAAGTTTGCCAGCGTTGACTGGGCGGCAAAACCAACTGCCAAACCAGCAATACCCAGACCTGCCACCAATGATACGATATCAAAGCCAAATTGCGCCATGACACTGGCAAGTCCGAGCACCAATAACAGCACGGACAATACATTTTTTAGGAGTTGTTCTATAGAGGCGTTGAGGCCGTAGTGCTGTAGTATTCGATGGATGATTTGCCCTGACGAGGTCCACAGCACATAGTAAATGCCAGCCCAAGTACTGGCTTTGGCAGTTGCTTTGATCGTTTCTGGTTCGAAGTTGATCTGGCTCATGATGGCAATCAAGCTTGCTACAATCCATATGTAGCGAAGCACCGAGCGAAGAATCTTAATACGCCTATCGTTCAAGCGAATTTTTGCGCTACTTTTTTTGATCAGATATATGGCCAACCAATATAAAAGCCCCAGTACCAACAGCAGTAATAGGATTTTGATACCAGTGCTTACCAGTTCTACCGCTTGAGAAGACCAGTCAATCGATTCTTCATCTGCGGACCCGCCAAGTGCCAAGTAAAGGCTAGTATGGAGATCACGGATGATCTCGTTAAAGAAAACAATAATGCTAGCGATTGGCATTGTTTGGTCCATACAGAATTAATTACAGTTAACTTGTCTTTAAACAGGGTGTCTAAAGACAAGTTACACTAGGTCTCGGACGTAATCAAACACAAGTTACGCGATAATTGACGCCAAGTATAGCTATTTTGAAGGATGTGGAAGCTCTGCGTATCAGCAGTTGTCTTCTTGCGTGTCTTGGCACTGGTATGATATCTCCATTTTATGCTGGACGTCACGGAGTGCAGTTCGTAGACCTTCTAATATCGTAGGATGGTAAAAGGGCGTGTCCAGCATGCTTCTAATATCTAAGTCATTGGTGATGGCTGTTGCTAAAATATGACCGATATATTCAGCATCTGGTCCCACCATACTAGCACCTAGGATCTTATCGGTTTTTTTGCAGCCATAGATATGTAGTAGACCACAGTTAACACCCATCACGCGACTGCGGCCCTGATTATCAAAGCTAACGCTGCCGATGACGTATTCTAGGTCTGGATCTTGCTGGATTTCGGGTAAAGATCTGCCAACGTTCATAATCTGCGGTGAACAAAACACAATAGAAAAAGGAATCGCAGGGGGACGAATATAAGCGTTTTCTTTATTATCACCGATCATATTTCCCGCACTGTGGCCCTCGTCGCTCGCCACATGCAACAGCGGAATATGAGCGTTGGCGTCACCAACGATATAAACATTTGAGTCGCCAATCTGACCTGTTTTTTTATTCAGGTCTGTTGGACGGTTCTTTTCATCTAACTCTACACCAAGGTTTTCGATACCTAGTTGCTGGATCGAGTTACGTCGCCCTGTTGCAACCAGTACACAATCACCTTGCCATTGATCAGACTGACCTGAATCAAGCTCATAATCGATAAACGCTGTGCTGTCCGTGCCTTCTAGTATACCAAGATCGTTGATTTCACTGCCCAGATGCATGGTCAGCTCTTGAGTTAAGCAGTCGATGGCTTTGCTATTGATGGCGTCATCTTTGAGTCCAGCCACCCGTTTGATGCGATTGAATAATGTGACTTCGACGCCTAAGCGGGTGAATGCCTGTGCAAGCTCTAAGCCTATAGCACCAGCACCAACGACTGCCATAGAGTTGGGCAGGTCTGTGAGCTCAAATATGGTATCGGAGGTCTTCAAAGTGTTGCCAAGCTTGTCAGCCCAACCATCAGGGATAAACGTCGAACTGCCAGTGGCGACAATTATTTTGTCCGCTTTTATAAGCTCGTCATTGACCTCAATCAGTCCTTTTTCATTGATATGAGCCCGACCATCTATTTTTTTCCTTCTGGCCATCCATCGACTTGTTCTTTGATATAGCTGGCAAAACGACTGCGCTCGTCATGAACACGCTGCATCACTTTTTTGCCATCTATTTGAGCAGTGGCATAAATACCAAAGTCAGCAGAATGATTGGCTTCATGCGCACGATCTGCTGCGGCGATCAATAACTTGCTCGGCATGCAACCAACTTGGACACAGGTGGTTGTCCAAAATCCATCGTTGATAATAACGATGTCATCGTGGGTCTTGCTGGCTTGGCGAAATGCATTTTGACCAGCAGTGCCTGCGCCAATAACCGCAACAGATACTGTGCGAGTGGCTTCTGATGCGGCATTATCAAGGTCTGTTGCAGGCTGTTTATTCATATTATTCTCACATGACAAGTGGGTCAGTATTATGGGTGTTAGACAGGTGTTAAGGTGTTAATCAGTCGTTCAGTGTAGCCTTTGGCGCGTAAGTTACGTTGCGCATGGGTCAGTTTGCCATTTTTGTCGAACACAAATGTGGAACGTACCAGTCCCAAGGTGATCTTGCCATACATATTTTTTTCTTTGATGACCTCAAAATACTGGCAAAGCTTTTCGTCGGTATCACTAATCAGTGGAATTTGTAAGTCTTTTTTGCTGATGAACTTTTCGTGAGATTCAACGCTGTCACGTGAGACACCGACAATGTCATAACCCAAATCATCAAAATCAGTGATCTGAGCGGTAAATTCAGTCGCTTGTATGGTGCATCCTGGTGTGTTGTCTTTTGGGTAAAAATAAAGAATGAGTCCTTTATCAGTATTAGCGACCATTTCTTTTAGGTTAACTTCATCGTGAATAAAGTTGCCATCTAGCTCACGGACGATGGTGACTGGAAAATCAGGGAGGCTAATATTTTCTGTGGTTGGTTTTGCCATTGTAAAATCCTTACTCGTTTTTAGTTAGGTGGCTTAAACTGATTATATTTATATATGCTTATTATAGGGAGATTTACA
>NZ_JAKDUI010000177.1 GCF_030457785.1 Psychrobacter sp.
CTACGCTATGCTTTAGGTTGGCAATATATCTCTGGTTTTGCGTAAGTCCTAATAATAAAGAAAGATCCATAGTTTGTATTAACCGTTTGTTGAAATAATCGTTGAGCCAAAGACGATATTTATTGTCGCATAGAAGAAAAGATATCTGTAATATTCTATAGCTTGTCCTAGCTAAACTACCCTTCGAAGCTTACTTTAGCACTTCCAAAGAACCTAGCCTACTAATCAGGCTGAATTAAGCCATTGGTATCATACAACATTATCCTATCAGTCATTTTACTACACATATTCTTTATGCAACGCTTTCATTGGTGTATATATCCAGCCTATATATACATCAATAAAGATGACTTTCCGGCTGCACAACGTATTGGCACATATTGAAAATACATATTACCCAGCATCTAATAACGGAACGTTATAGTAAGCATAGAAATTAGTGCATAAAAAATGGCTAAAAAGCAGGGAAACACCTTGCTTTTTAGGGCTATAAACGGCATTGTTACTGGTTAGCAATGCAACAAATAAATGTAAAAAGGATTGGATTTAATGAGTAATTTAACAGTAGGTTTGGTAGGCTGGCGTGGCATGGTCGGCTCGGTACTAATACAGCGTATGCAGGAAGAAAAAGACTTCGCTGGCATTACTCCTGTATTTTTTTCAACCAGCAATGCCGGTGGCGATGCGCCAAGCTTTGACGATGTTGAGGCCAGCCAACTTAAAGACGCTCATGATATCGAAGCCTTAGCAGCTTGTGATGTGATTATTACCTGTCAAGGTGGCGATTATACCTCAAAAGTGCATCAACCACTGCGTGATAGTGGCTGGAATGGCTACTGGATTGATGCAGCAAGTACCCTACGAATGGCAGATGACAGCATTATCATCCTGGACCCAGTCAACCGTAACGTGATTGACGACGCCCTCGCCAGTGGCAAAAAAGACTTCATCGGTGGTAACTGTACCGTATCACTGATGCTGATGGCTATCGGTGAACTGTTTAATAAAGGCTGGGTAGAATGGGTCAGCGCAATGACCTATCAGGCCGCTAGTGGCTCAGGCGCAAATAATATGCGTGAACTGATCGAAGGCATGGGCGTACTACATGGTGCTGTCCAAGACGAACTGGCCGACCCTGCAAGTGCGATTTTGGATATCGATAAAAAAATCGCTCAAACTCAACGCTCAGCAGACTTCCCTAAGCAGTACTTTGCTGTACCATTAGCCGGCAGCTTGATTCCTTATATCGATGCTCAGCTAGAAAACAAACAGTCACGCGAAGAGTGGAAAGGTGGCGTTGAAACCAATAAGATCCTTGGTAATGACGACGCCAGCACCATTCCTATCGACGGCATGTGCGTCCGTGTTGGTGCGATGCGCTGTCATGCTCAAGGCTTGACCATCAAGCTCAAAAAAGATATCCCATTAGAGGAAATCGAAGCAGCGCTGAAAAATAGTGGTAATGAGTGGTTAGACGTGGTCGAAGACGATAAAGAATCTACCATAGATCGCTTAACACCAGTATCGGTGACTGGTACTTTGACCGTTGCACTAGGTCGCCTGCGTAAGCTAAATATGGGTCCTGAATATCTCGGTGCCTTCACCGTTGGTGACCAGCTCCTGTGGGGCGCAGCTGAGCCCTTACGCCGTATGTTAAACATCATCCGTGAAAAATAGACCGGTTTTAGGGTGTGTCTTCATTTAAATCGATAGTCATCTAAATGGGTTAAAAATGAAGATACGCCCTAGTGTTTTTGGCATCAGTACAAAAAAAGACAGCCCTAGGCTGTCTTTTTTTATGACCATCAGCTTTTCAACACTTTGAACCATTGGCGTTATTCTGGTTGATAGGCAATCATAACTTCATTGCGGCGCATAAACGGCAACGTCCATGGTGGGTCATAGCGTGCCAATTCAGGCTCACCTGTTATTGTTAAGTCTTGATCCTGCATCCACGTTTGTAGCGCTTCAGTTTTTTCTGCAACTTTGTCTTCCCCTGTCAACCAAGAAAACTTAATAACACCATAATTTTGTGCAGGGACTTCAATAATCTCGACATTCTGATTATTGGGCTTTGGTAAGGTTTGCATGGTGTATTGGCTCGGCATGGTGAACTGCACACGCCATTTTCCATCCGTCTCTTGCATGCTCACTGGTGCCGTCATCGCAATTTCTTCTGACGTGTCATCGTTATTCGCTTGCGACTGCATGGTGACAGGTGCTGTCATACTAATCTCGCTACTCTCACCACTTGGCGCTGTGTTATTGCCAAAGATATAGTCGGCTAACGTTTTAAATCCTTCGCGACTGGCAGCGCTCTGGTCGCCCGTTACCCAAGTCTGCGCCACAAGCTGCTCACCGTAATGACGTAACTCAAAATCATCGTCTTGCACCAATACAGTGTAGTCTGGCTCTTCTGTTGCCATAGCTACTCCTGATGTTAATAATAAACCACTCAATAGTAGATAAGCTTTTTTAGTCATATCATGTCTCCAATGTCTAAACAACCAAGCCCGATGGTGTTTTTTATATTGCTATTTTTTATCTACTTTACCAACCACACCATAATACTGCTGTATCTTTTGGTTATCTCGTCACTATATCAACTGTGAAACTTGTTGAGCTTATGAGGCCGAAACGACATATACATCAATGACGCATGAATATCCATGTCCAAAAAATTCACCAACAATGCTATAATTAGCGCCATTTTCATAGCTTACATAGCGGTTATTATATGCAATTTGTCTTACATAAAACGGCCAGCGGCGAGACGCGTGCACGCCGTGGCACAGTCCATCTTAATCATGGCGACGTGCAAACACCTGCCTTTATGCCTGTCGGTACTTACGGTACTGTCAAAGGTATGCTACCGCGTGATATTGAAGCGATCGGCGCTGATATCGTATTAGGCAATACCTTTCATTTATGGCTACGCCCAGGCACTGAGGTCATCGAAAAATTTGGTGGTTTGCATAAATTCATGCATTGGGACAAGCCTATTTTGACAGACTCAGGCGGCTTTCAGGTATTTAGTCTGGGTGCCATGCGTAAAATTACCGAAGAAGGGGTTAACTTTAAATCCCCCATCGATGGTGCCAAAGTCTTTCTGTCTCCAGAAAAATCCATGCAAATCCAATATAGCCTGAACTCAGATATCGTGATGCAATTCGATGAGTGTACGCCCTATCCTGCGACTCACGAAGAAGCTAAAACATCATTAGAGCTATCGCTACGCTGGGGACAACGCTGTGTTGATGAACACAAGCGACTGGGCAGCACCAACGCCCTGTTTGGCATTATCCAAGGCAGCATGTATCCAGACTTGCGCCAACAGTCACTTGATGGGCTGCTCGATATTGGTTTTGATGGTTATGCCATCGGCGGTCTTTCTGTTGGTGAGCCTAAAAATGAGATGATGGATGTCTTAGATTATATTCCTGATGCTATGCCTGCAGACAAGCCACGCTATCTGATGGGTGTCGGTAAACCTGAGGATATCGTCGAAGCAGTACGTCGCGGCGTAGACATGTTTGATTGCGTCATGCCGACTCGCAACGCGCGCAACGGTCATTACTTCGTGACAGGCGATACAGACAACGCTGGTGTGGTTCGTATCCGTAATAGCCAATATCGCAATGATGAAGGCCCACTAGACCCTGAATGCGATTGCTATACTTGTCAAAACTTCAGCCGTGCCTACTTATATCATCTCAATAAATGCAAAGAGATGCTAGGCGCTCAATTGGCAACGATCCACAACCTTCGTTACTATCAACGTTTGATGCAAGGTATAAGAGAAGCCATCGAAGAAGACAAGTTTGATGAGTTTGTGAGTGATTTTTATGGCAAGCGCGGACAAACCATTCCTGAGTTAAATTTGCGATAGTCACTTATAGTATTTATCACCGAAGCTGATATTTAATTGAAAAAAGGGCTTAAGAAGTATCTTAAGCCCTTTTTCTGTCTGAGATTTATAATCTATAAATTTAGAAAATCAAGTTGTCACTAGCCCATCAATGAAGTAACGAAAACGACGATAACCGCGATCGGCGCTACGAACTTTGCAACAACCTGCCAGATCTGCCAAGCGCCATTAGACAAACCAAGCTCATCCTGAATGCTACGCTGATCCATTTTCCAACCAAGAAAAACAATCGCAGCCAAACCCGTTAACGGTAAAAGGAATTTACTGGTGAGCTTATCCAATGCATCAAAAATACCATTACCCATGATGGTAAATTCAGACCACAAGTTGAACGATAACAAAGCAGCAATACCCAGTAGCCAAATCACAGTACTAGCAACGATAGTCGATACTGTACGAGTCATCGCTGTGCGCTCTTCTAAAAACTCAACCGTCGGCTCAAGTAAAGAGATGGCTGAGGTAATCGCTGCAAAAGTAATGAGTAAGAAGAAAAGTGTCCCTATAACAGTACCCGCGCCCATGCTACCAAAAGCTATTGGCAAGCTAACGAAGATAAGTCCAGGACCTGCAGCAGGATCCAGTCCATTGCTGAAGATGATTGGGAATATTGCTAAACCAGCTGCTAAAGCAATGACTGTATCTAGAATAACAACCGTACGTGCTGTTTTAAGCAGGTTTACTTCACGACCCAAATACGAGCCATAAGCAACCATAATACCCATACCGATTGATAGCGTAAAGAACGCATGACCCAATGCGGCAATCATCACATCAGCAGTTATTTTGCTAAGATCAGGAGCAAATAAATAAGAAACTGCTTCTCCAAATCCGCCATTCATCACGTTATAACCAACGATAATAAATAGAATGACACCCAGTAATGGCATCAAAATTTTAGCGGTCTTTTCGATGCCACTCGTAACACCGACGCCTACGATGACAGCGGTAAGCACCATAAACACTGTATGCCAAATAGTCAAAGTACCTGCAGATGCCAACATAGCATCAAACGTTGCTCCGACAGCATCGCTATCTTGGCCAGTGAAGCCACCAGAGGCAATCTTGGTGATATAGTTCAGCGCCCAACCACCGATAACACTGTAGAATGATAGAATCAGGAACCCACCTAAAATACCTGAAACCCCTATAATTCCCCAGTTTTTTGACCTCCCTTCACTGGCGGCAACATCAGTAAATGAGTTAACAGGATTTTTCTGGCCTCTGCGACCAATCAACCACTCAGCAACTAGAATAGGAAAGCCAACTAGCGCAATACAAAATAAATAAGCGATAACGAAAGCTGAACCACCACTTTCACCAACCATATATGGAAATTTCCAGATATTACCTAACCCAACTGCTGACCCTACCGCTGCCAATACAAAGCCCAAACTTGAGCTCCACTGCGCATGTTCTTGTTTATTGATAGCCATGATTTATGCCCTCGCGCTTCAATTAATACAACTAACAATCTTCCTTGATAAGCATAAATAGCTTTTGACGACATTTAGCCATGTATTCGACGCATCGATATGACACGTTCAGCAACATTAAGAAAGAGTTGTTTACAATATCGTAAACGCTCAGTTTCTGCTAAGCGACTAAAAAAGTCAAGCACTCACAAATATAAAAACCCATAACTAAGCGTTATGGGTTTTTATGGTTTTATTTGAATTCTTAGATTAACACATGAAGTGCAATACCAAATGCAAGGTGAAAAAAAGACCTA
>NZ_JAKDUI010000178.1 GCF_030457785.1 Psychrobacter sp.
AAACTTATATTATGAATATTCTACAGGCTATCCAACTGTAAATATCAATTCAAAAAAACAATCAATTACGTTTAGCGATCCAATTTAAATCGCTTTCACTTTTACTAATTTGAACCAAAGGAATGTTCTTATGGCCGTTTATAATGCTCCCCTCGATGACATGCGTTTTATTTTAACGGATGTTTTTCAAGCACCAAAATTTTGGCAAAGTAACGAAAACCTAGAGCATGTTGACATGGAAACAGTTGATATGATTTTAGAAGAAATGGCAAAACTAACCAAAAACATATTGCTGCCTATTAATCGTACCGGTGACGAAGAAGGCGCTACTTTTGAAGGCGATGGCGTCGTCACTACCCCAGCAGGCTTTAAAGAAGCTTATAAGCAATATGCAGAGTCAGGTTGGGTTGGGTTAAGTGGCAATGCTGAGTATGGTGGACAAGGGTTCCCAAAAATGGTCACCATGCTGACCGAAGAAATGGTATTTACCACCAACCAGTCGTTTGCCCTCTATCCAAACCTCACTGTTGGTGCGACGCTGTGCCTGAACGCAGCAGGCTCAGAAGAGCAAAAACAAACCTACTTAGAAAAAATGTACAACGGTGAATGGTCAGGCACCATGTGCTTAACTGAACCGCATGCAGGCACTGATCTAGGCATCATCAAAACCAAAGCCGTACCAAACGATGATGGTAGCTATGATATCTCTGGTACTAAAATCTTTATCACTGGTGGTGAGCATGACCTCACTGACAATATTATTCATTTAGTATTGGCAAAAACTCCTGATGCCCCAGAAGGATCAAAAGGTATTTCACTGTTTGTCGTACCGAAGTTCTTGGTCAATGATGATGGCAGTTTAGGAGAACGCAACACCTTATCAGTCGGCTCTATCGAACACAAAATGGGTATCAAGGCCTCTGCGACTTGTGTCATGAACTTTGACAGTGCCAAAGGCTGGATGGTTGGTGCCGAAAACACTGGTCTGTCTTCCATGTTCATCATGATGAACTATGAGCGGGTAACGATGGGATTGCAAGGTCTTGGTGGTTCTGAACTTGCATATCAAAATGCTGCTCTATACGCCAATGACCGTGGTCAAGGTCGTAGCGACACACAAATTCAAAGCCCAGAAAAACCAGCCGATGCCATTATTCATCATGCGGATGTGCGCCGCATGCTACTAAATGCTAAAGTCAACACCGAGGCTGCACGTTGCTTTGCGATGTATGTCGCCAAAAACCTTGATGAAGAAAAGTTCAGTACCGATCCTGAGGCTGCCAAAGCAGCAGCAGCTCGTGTGGCACTATTAACCCCTATTGCTAAAGCGTTTTTGACTGATAAAGCACTAGAAGCCACCGTTGATTGCCAGCAAGTCTTCGGTGGTCACGGCTATATACGTGAATGGGGTATGGAGCAAATCGTTCGTGATACTCGTATTGCGCAGATTTATGAGGGTACCAACGGTATACAAGCGCTCGATTTATTGAGCCGTAAAGTCGCTCGTAACGATGGCAAGTACATCACTCATTTCTTGGGTGAGATTCGCGACTTTATTAATAACATGCAAGCGGATCATGCGATCAAGCAAGCCACACTGGCTGCTGCAGATACTATCGAAAAGCTAACCGATACCGTCCTGAAGAATATTGGCGAGCGAGAGAATGAAATCAACGGTTGTGCCGTCGACTACATGCACGCACTCGGCTACTTATCTTACTCTTATATGTTTGCGTTGATAGTGGAAGCCGCTAACGGTCAAGAAGGTGATTTCTACACCAACAAAGCCAAACTTGCGGATTATTTCATCGGTCGTGTTTTGCCACGTATCGACGCCCACGCTCAGATGGTACAAGCTGGCAGTGACCCAATGATGAACTTCGATCTTGATTATTTTGATGTACCTGCTAGTTAAGTGGTTTTCGTATATAATGCCAGTAGATAATGAAAAGGACAGCCAATCGTGGGCTGTCCTTTTTTTGGCAAAGCGATTTTAATCATAACTGCTAACAAAAATGTTTGACTATCAATACATAGTTAAGATTAAAATACCGTACAATGAATCTTCGTCCATGTTACGTGGAATCACGATCAAGTGGCTAGCAATCATACTTACCATAAACTGTTATGCTTCACCCATGATAGCTTGTAATGTAAGACAAAGCACGTACCAGAATGGCAATAGTTGCTACAGCTAACATGCTGAACATGTCTGTTTGCAGACAAGCCATAACGACTATATTGTATATAATAAAAGCGACTAAGACAGTCCTAACAAAGGGTTTAAGGTATCAGAAATGAAACACATTTTACAGCAGATTACTGCCTTAAGTGATGTACCTGACCCTGCGGTACTAAAGCGATTGATAAATGAGCTGCGAGTAAGTGACAAAGAACCTTCACTCGCTAACGAAAAAATTGAAGCTCTAATTGACATCCTTCGTCACAACCCAGAGTATGCTAGTGGGCTAGCAAGCTTCGTCTTAAAACTCATTATTGACTACCGACAAATCGCACTTTACACCGACACAGGCATCATGTCAGACCAAGGCTTCTTTAACAGCTTACGTCGTCTTGTCGGTCATCGATTTTTGCCTTTATTACCCCAGCAGGACTCAGTTGTTGAGCTGGCGAGCTTTTTGTTTGATAAGCGCTCTGATGAAGGCTGGTTAGCGAATATCGAAAGTGAAAAGTGGGACGAGCTTGTCGAAGTTCTGAAAGTTACCGATGAGCAATTAAATCTAGTCGCCACAGCAAAAAACAATATTTTAAATGCCATTATCATTTTATCTTACCGCATCAGTGGCATTGGGTTGCACCCTGATCTGATGGATTCATATCCGCAAATGCTGAACTATTCGGCCGCTTTTGTTGCTCAAAACCAAGAAGCGGTGCTGTTCGTCAATCAATATCGCCAAGCACATGAGCTTGATGCTTTGACAGACACTACCCCTGAAAATGAAATCGATCCAGCGCCGCTACTGGTCATGCTCGAGCAGTGTGAAGATATTGTCGCCACAGTTCGTAAACGTATCTATAAGACAGGCATCTCCATACGTCTGACCAATATGATGCTGCGCTTGGATCAGAGTTTGCAGCGCATGCGCATCTTGACCGATCTGGTTACTGATGATAACAAAAAACGTGATCACGCGATTATCGAGCTAGTAGAAATCCTGATTACGACGGTTAATCGCCGCTACAGTATTGGCTATTTAATCGACAATAACACCAAACTACTTTCTCGCAAAGTCACAGAAAACGCCAGCCGTGTCGGTGAGCACTACATCAGTACTGACAAATACGGCTACCAGAACATGTTTAAAAAGGCCTCTATTGGCGGCTTTATCATCGCTTTTATGGCCACCATCAAAATCATGACCTATCAATTGGCCTTGGCACCCATCGGCCGAGCTTTTGTTAACAGCATGATTTACGGATTGGGTTTTGTTTTTATTCATGTGATACGTGGTACTGTTGCCACCAAACAGCCAGCGATGACAGCTGCTGCTATTGCCTCCACCATCTCAGCTGAAGGCTCTTCCAGAAAATCGCGACAACTGACTAAACTGTCGGAGTTGGTCGTCGATATTTTACGTACGCAATTCATCGCCATTATGGGCAACGTGATGCTTGCTATACCCGTCGCTCTGATTATCTCTTTTGTGTGGCTGCAATATACGGGCACGCCGATGATAGACACCGATAAAGCAGACTATCTACTCCACGACCTCGATCCGTTTCGATCGCTCGCCCTTCCTCACGCGGCCATCGCAGGTGTATACTTATTCCTGGCAGGACTCATCGCTGGTTACTACGATAATTTAGCGGTTTATAATGACGTTGGGGCACGTATTCAACGCCACAAATTGTTGAAGCATATCATGCCACAGTCTTGGCTACATCGACTGGGTGGGTTTGTAGAAGCCAACCTAGGTGCCATCATGGGTAACTTCTTGTTTGGCGTATTCTTAGGCAGCACTGCCACTATTGGTTATATTTTTGGCTTACCTATCGATATTCGACACATTGCTTTTGCATCGGCAAACTTAGCACACGGCCTGTTTAATATGTCAGCCGGCGATATCAGCTGGAACATTATTTTAATATCAGCGTTAGGCGTAGCGCTTATCGGTATTGTCAACTTATTGGTCAGTTTTTCACTGGCACTTTTTGTGGCTCTACGCTCGAAAGAGGTGCGTTTCCAAGAGTGGGGCCGCTTGACCAAGTTGGTGATTGGTCACATCATTAGTCATCCTGCTGACTTTTTCTGGCCACGCGATAATCCGATGAAATACGCACGCATCGATAGCCATGGGCATATGATATTCGATGACACTACCGCACAAAGAGGTGGTAAACCACCACAAAGTAATTATGTGGTACGACGCTTGTCTGATGTCAGGATACTGCCGGAATCAAAGAAGCCCAGTCAAAAGGGCCGAGAAACAAATACCAATATATACTATGACAATCAGCCAGAAGGTAACCATCATCAACCTCATGCACCATCTAAAGAAGTTATCGATCTAGACGACGGTCTCATCGATGATGAGTTAAATAGTGTGCCGTATGACAATGACATTCAGTACAATAATGCCAAAAGAAGATTGCGCAATAAGCAATATAAAGAAGAGCAAAGCAACAATGGTACTGAGCAAAACTCAACTGAGTCTGCTGATAACGAAAGCGACGGTAACAAATCTAATCTGCCAAAACCAAAAAAACCACCACAACTGCCTGATTAGTGGCATAGCGGTGGTGGCCTGGTTTGTGAACTTGACTACTCGAGTTTAGTAAAAATGTTGTATGCCTTGTTATGGCGATGGACACTCCGCACTTGATGCCACTACGTGTCCGTCACTCAATCGGTAAGCCAACAACTGATTTCCCCAAACACAACCACCATCAAGCGCACGGGCATGTGGTAAATCCACTTCACCTTTTATGGCAGCCCAATGTCCAAAGAGTATTTTGCGTGAACGCGGGGCTTGCCACTCAAACCAAGGTAGGAACCCTTCTGGCATAGGGTCATCTAACCCAGCCGAAAACCCAAACTCTAACGTGCCATCTTTCTTACAAAGCCGCATACGCGTAAAGTAATTGGCGATGGCACGCATTTTAGTATGACCTTCAATTCTGGCATGCCAGTCATCAGCAGTCTTACTGTATAGATTGGGCAATAACTGATCAAGAACCTCTAGATCACCTCGTAGCTGCTTCTCTAACTCCTGTGCATAACCCGCAGCGACCTCGGTGCTCCAGTGCGGTGGAATGCCAGCATGTACCAACACCGTTTGCTCATCTGGATAAGCCAATATCGGTTGATGTCGTAACCACTCTAACAATTCATCACAATCAACAGCATCAAATATTGGCTCGGTTTTGTCTTTTTTCTTGATATTCGAGGCACCACGCCACACTGCAATCAAATTGAGATCATGATTGCCAAGAACTGTCGCTGCAGCACCACGCTCACACAGTGACTTTATGTCACGCAGTGTACTCAGCGAGTCTTCACCGCGCGCTACCAAATCACCAGCAAACCATAATTTATCTTGGTCTGGATCAAACTGTAATTTGTTAAGTAATTGGCGATATGCAGCATAGCAACCTTGCAAATCACCGATGACATACTGATGGCGGAA
>NZ_JAKDUI010000179.1 GCF_030457785.1 Psychrobacter sp.
CGCATTCATCCCACTACCTTAGAGGTAGGGGATTTCTGCGGTAAAATGTTAAACGCTTTGCCACAATCCTTCAGTGTGAACTGAGGCTGCCTTGATGGTTGGATAATCGGTAAATGCAAGTTGGTAGCCGCCAGTGGTATTCTCACTAATCTGACACCTTGCTCCCAGTGGGAAGCTGTGTTTGTTGCCAATGTGCCCAAAGCTCATGCCACTATAGATCGGCAATCCTGTCAGCTGCTGCAGTTGACGAATCACGGTAGCGACATCATAGCGCTTGTCGTAGCTGTCTTCACCTGAACCTGATAATGCGCCAAAGACAATTGCTTGCTGACCCTCAAACACACCTGCTAAATACAAATCATAGAGCATGCGCTCGATACGATACGCCTGCTCGCCCACATCTTCTAAAAACACAATGCCACCACGAATACGTGGTAAGTATTCACTGCCTGCCAGCGCTGATACGACACTCAAATTGCCACCCCAAATGGTGCCTGTTATAGTTTTCGGTTCGCCACTTGCCAAGATACTCGGTAAGTTTGTACTGGTCAAAGACGCATCTGGCACGGTAATAGCCAAACTGGGATTGGTAAGTGCTTCCGAAAACTGCCGACAGCTTACTTGGTCAGGATTGGTTTTACCAAATTCACTATAAAGCATCGGCGCGGCAAGCGAGCTCATATCCCCTTTCGCCAAAAGCGCACATTGAATGGCGGTCACATCACTAAAGCCCGCCAGTATCGTACCGCGCTCCTGCATAATACGCCCAAGCGTCGACCAATCAACCATAGGCAGCAAACGAACTGCCCCATAGCCGCCGCGTACGCCTAATAGTAGCTTTGGTGCCTCAATAGCACCAGTAGCGATGTTTTGCAAATCACTCGCGCGCTGCGAATCAGTCCCAGCAAAGCGCAAATACTGGCGACTGGTAATGGCAGGATTATCTACTTTGAAACCTGCACAAGCCAAACGCTGCAATGCCAGTTGAATACGCTCATTACTGCCACCCACATTGGAGCTAGCAAAGAGCCGTGTCTCGATACTCGGCGCGATACAGGTTCTTTCTACTGCTTGTGACGTCGTCGTTTGCGCTGCAGACTCTTCGCTCACCCATGAAGTCGGCAAGTCATCTTTGGTAAACTGCAGGCGTCGGTCTTGCTCAGCAGAGTTCGCTGCCAATACCTGAGTCATGCTGTGACTCGCAACCAGTCCTGCGCCCGCACTGATGCCAGCTTGACGTAAAAACTGGCGACGATTAACCACAGATAATTTTTTGGTCATTATGCTACCTTTTGTACCATTCAATTGATGCTTTTTTAACAAAGATGCCATAAACAAGCGTCGCACGACTTAACATACAGCACATACAGCTCTTTTTGGCACCCTATTATAACGCAGGTGACCACGCTCACGTGGCTGTAGTGGCGTTAGCTTATTATATTTTTCGGACACACTCATGTTTTGGAGAGGACGAAACAAATAATCACTACTAAAACCAAGCAGAAAAACCCCATGATTGATATCGCGATACTGACAAGTTACTTGATATGATCAAGCGGATTTTGGTAAGGTTTGACGAATATTTGGTTATTTTAACCTGTACCTCTCAGACTGAATATTTAAGGCATATCACCAATCAACACATTCAATCATTTTAAGACTTACTATTTAAGATTCATTATTTGAGATTCACTGTTTAAGCAATGATACGTCAAGTGATGACACGCCCTAACCTAGTAAATAAAGTTATACAGATATACCCATAGTCTTATTTGGAGGAAGTCACGACTCTTGCTATAGTAAAGGGTGAATCATGGAAAAGCACAGGGCGTGTTTGTGAATAATCAAACACGCCCTAATCCAAACCTTCAAATACGCAAGGAACACGAGCATGGCCGATAAAGAAAAAGAAGATAAGAACCTAATGGAGAGCATCAAACACATATTGGGTAAAGAAGACAAAATAAACGATCAGCTCGATAACGGTCGTGGTCTTGAACGCTACGCCAAAGACTTGCTGCTACTAATGAGCTTGGTAAAAGATTACTATCGAGGCAACTATCGCAATATTCCCTACAAAACCATCTCAGCAGCCGTCGTGGGTTTGCTCTATGTGCTCAACCCCATCGATCTCATTCCAGATTTCATTCCTTTCATCGGTCAAGTCGACGACGCTTTGGTACTGAGATTCTGTCTGAAGCTGATGGAAAAAGACTTATCGAAGTACAAAAAATGGAAAGAGCAACAGACCGATTCTGAAAAAGAAGCCGAAGAGTCTAACGACACGAAGGCTAATGAGGACGAAGAAGAGAACACTGAAGCTAGCGACGATAAAAAAGAAAGTAAGAAATAATCGCAGCTGTCTGCGCAGCGCAATGATTCCAATAATTGCTTGTAACGCCTGTAAAAATAGCAGAGTCAATGAAAACATCATTGACCCTGCTGTTTTTTTAATACCCCAATCTCAACCGCGCAACCAGCCCTGTCAACTGACAAAAAACACTTTATTTTATCTACTAAAAAACCATCAATCTGGCACATCATAGCTGGCTTTTTCTGGGTTAAGACCAAACGAGTATACAAAGGTCGCAACAAGGCTGTTAACGACAATAAAAGGCACATCCATCGTGACATGTCCAAGCAAATAGCGACCCATAAGCCACGAGACTACAAGCATGACGAGGCAAAACCCAACCATATACAACAAAATAGTCGGATGCTTCAGGTTGTACGGCTGCTCTGGCTCCGGCTTTTTATCCAGTATATATGTTCTGACGGCCCAACCAGCAGCATACGAGAACCCACCCAACACCACATAACTAAAAAAACCCATATTGCCTAACTCTATTAAACTAATTATTTATCGTAAGCGCGATATATTTGAGCATTTGCGACTGAACAACTCTAAATGCTTTTACTTTCTACCTATTTTCACTGGCTATCTTCATGAACCACTCTGATCTCACTGACCACATTGTCACCGACCCTTTGATCAGCTGAATTGACGTTATCAATGACAATATCAGCATGCGGATTGGCTAAAACATCTGTATTGACCTCATCACATTCTACACGGTAAATAGTATTTGCCCCACGATAAATATAGGATAAATACTCACTGTCTAGTAACGGGTCTATATTGGCATAAACAGGTCTGACATGAGCCAGCACCAGCACCCTATCAGGGCGACCGATGACTGCATCAACATTGTCCGGATCAATAGAGAAAAACTGCGGTATATCGCTGTTTTCTATCAACTCCAACGGTTCAGGATCATCCCAAACGCGGCTCGCATTTGCAGGCTCTTTCATCTGCATTATCCATGCGCCATCTTGTTGGCTAACTTTGATTTGTGCAGGTTCATCGTGACTGACCGTATAGCAACCTGCAAAGACTGTTAAGTCCTCTGCTGCAACCGTATCGCCACTACCTTGAGTATCGTTGCACGCAGTCAATAAAACCGTACTGGTCACTGCCATGGCAAGCAACAATCGCGTCTTTCTTATATTGAGACGATGTAAGTCTAAAAACATGATGGCGTTATCCTGCGTTTATGCATAAAAATTGTTAATTGAGCACCTGACTATCATTTATTCAACTCAAAACAAATGGCAAGAAGCTGTTCAAAGGCATGAAGTTACGACAGATAGTCGACCAAACAAGGCTGCTTATTCTAACAGAAAACCAGAATGAAATATTATCCTCTCACTGTCAGTTAGGGTTTTGTGATTTTGTGCCCCTCTACCACCCATCATTATGCTAGATTTGCTATACTTAATTTCAGAATAGCCCGTCCCAGCCGGGAGAAAAAACAACAAGAAACCATTCCTTACTTCACCGTCATCATTACCGATTTCACTTATTAGGTTACTCAGCTTTTATGTCAGACTCTCAGCATTCCGTGTCACATACCCATCAAAACAACACAACTGACCCATTGGCTGCCAAAGCAAGCACTACCGTCGCCTACACAGATGGCGCCTGCAAAGGCAATCCAGGCGCTGGTGGCTGGGGCGCGCACCTTATTTTTAGTGATGGTCAAACGCAAGACTTGTATGGTGGTGATAAAAAAACAACCAATAACCGCATGGAACTAATGGGTGCGATACAAGCTTTAACCCACAGCCCACACGAACAAAACCTCGAAATTTGGACCGATTCTAGCTACGTCAAAAACGGCATTACCAAGTGGATCGAAGGTTGGAAAAAAAAGGGCTGGAAAACATCGAGTAAAAAACCGGTCGCCAATCAAGACCTGTGGCAACAACTAGATGAGCTCTGCCAGCAGCGTGATGTGGACTGGCATTGGGTCAAAGGTCATGCCGGTCATGCTGGCAACGAAAAAGCCGATGAGTTGGCAAATCTGGGCGTGACCTCTAGTAGCGAAGCGCAACCCACGGCAAATGTACTCCAGTCACCTAAAAAAAAACAGCAAACAATGGCTAATGCAACAGAAAAACCCAACGATGATTGGTTAAGTTTTGATCCACTGGGTTTTGATATGACATGCGATGAGAGTGACGACTTCGACGCTACGCCATTAGAAAATTCGGAAAATAACCACCTCGAAAGCGAAGCTCATACACCCATACTCGACGAGAAAAACAATCATCAAGACCCACTCGACCAAAAAACCCTTGCAAACACTAACCACTCTCAAAGCCATGCGACCAAACCAATGAGTGATACAAAGATGCCAGAAGCCCAAGCACCTATGACAGAATCAAATACGAACAACCAAACATCTGGTATTGAACCTACCATTGACGCGGATGCGCCAAAATTCGATGGTGATACCAGTCGTGCCAATCCACACTTTAAACCCCTGTTACCCAAACCCGTTCATCGTCACGAGTCAGATCGTCAGCTGATTATGGATACGGAGACCACAGGGCTGGATCCGCTAAAAGGTGACCGCATCATCGAGGTCGGTATCGTCGAGCTTGTCGGCCGCAAGTTCACTGGTGAAAAACTGCATGTCTACATCAACCCAAAACGCGGCATGGACGAAGAAGTTATTCGCATTCATGGTATCTCCGAGGCTTTCTTAGCAGACAAACCCACATTCGATCAAGTCGCACAGTCGTTATATGACTTCATGAGCGGTGCTGAGATCGTCGCACACAACGCTACCTTTGATATCAACTTCTTAAACATGGAGTTTGCCAAAGTTGGCTTACACGACTTCTCCGAAAAAGTACAAGTGACTGACTCGCTAGCCATGGCTAAACAGCAGTACCCTGGGCAAAAGAATACACTAGATGCCTTGGTTCGCCGCCTAGATGTCGGTAAACAAGACCGTACCTTCCATGGGGCTTTACTTGATTCAGAGATTTTAGCTGAAGTCTATCTGGCGATGACTGGCGGACAGGTAACCCTCGCTATTGAAGAAGACACACAAGCAGAAGGCGGTCAAACCGCTCATGCCAATTTTTCAGACTTGGCTTCATTGCTGCTAGAATCGTCTATGGATGAAAACGCCAACCAAAGCTGGTATGCGTCACTTTCAGAAGACTATCCTAATCTCAAAACCCATATATAAAGCTCCTTACGGTTACTGCCTTATCCAATATTTATACCCCACTCTCAACTTCGAAAGTGATTGAAAAAAGAAGAGCACCTCACTAATCT
>NZ_JAKDUI010000180.1 GCF_030457785.1 Psychrobacter sp.
GACTATCTCTGCGAGCAGTTACGCTCGCCTAGACTGATTGTTGCGTAAGTCCTAACCCTGCCAATGTCTTTCGAGAATATTCGCTCAGCAATGGAGACGTGGACGATTATACCCACAGTCGTATCATGGTCAGTCGTCATGCGGCTACAGAGATTTGGCCGACAGTGGCGGCTTGGATTGAAAAGCATGCCAACTAAGTACCACGTCTCTGTCAGTACCATGGTTGAATGTTCCACACACCCTTCAACGCGCCCGAAAAGTCTAAGCTAAAATGATATCGCTCTAAACATCTTTATACTTGTCAGCCAGTCTTAGGCTGTGGCAGTATTAATGGCATTATTTTAAGTATTCATGAACTTTAACCAATAGAACATCAGCAGTAGGGAAATGGCGGATATGAATGAATCATCAGAGCAGCATTCAGATAAAAACAAACACTATCGTTACTTGGTTTTTATCGGGCGTTTTCAGCCGTTTCACCGTGGACATAAAGCCGTCATTGATGAAGCGTTAAAGCGCTCAGATGAAGTGATTATGCTGATCGGCTCTGCCAATCTACCACGCAGCTTACGCAATCCCTTTAGCGTCGAGCAGCGTGCCGATATGATTAAGGATGCATACCCAACAGCAGAAGCAGCACGTATTCACTGCGTTGGGCTCGATGATGCTCTGTATAACGACACGCGCTGGCTCCAATATGTGCAAGCAGGCGTCAAGTCCGTCACGGGTGATTTACAAAGTAATATTGGCTTGATTGGTCACTCCAAAGACAGCTCATCTTATTATTTATCGCTATTCCCCAACTGGGACTCCGTCTCCGTACCCAATTATCAAAGCTTATCAGCCACGCCTATCCGTGATAGCTATCTGATGGGTGCTACACCGACGCCAGAGCGTACTCCTGAATCGACTCGTAAGGTGTTAGATGCATTCAAAAAAACCGACGATTATCAACAACTGCACGAAGAAGCCGACTTCATTGACAAGTATAAAAGACAGTGGGAGTCAGCCCCCTATCCACCTACTTTTATGACCGCTGATGCGTTAGTCATACAGTCAGGGCACATCCTGTTGGTGGAGCGTCTGAACTTGCCTGGACGTGGTTTGTGGGCACTACCTGGTGGATTTTTAGATCCAAAGGAGACGCTCTTCGGCGCTTGTGTCCGTGAGCTACGTGAGGAGACGCAGCTACAAGTCCCCGAGCCAGTATTGCGCGGCTCTTGTCACAGTCAGCACACCTTTGATGATCCTTACCGCTCAGCGCGTGGTCGTACCATCACCCAAGCCTTTTACTTTCAGCTAAAAAACGACCCAAATGGCTTACCAGAAGTACAAGGTGGTGACGATGCAGCCAAAGCATTTTGGTTACCACTTGCCGAACTGGATGCCAAGATGATGTTTGAAGATCACTATGCGATTATCACCAAGATGGTTGGCTTATAGTGATTCAAACAGTTGATGCTATGTTTCGTTTTAACCGCTCCACTTGTCGTGTTTACGCCTGTACCGATCGACGGTAACCACTCACCGCCGCCACTGCTCTTTTACTAAAGCAGCTGCGGCACCTCAACTCAGAGGAGTTCTGATGTACACCAGTAATCTCAGCAATTTAATTTTAAATAGCGACAGCTATAAAACCTCGCACTGGGTACAATACCCGAGCGGCAGCGAGTACCTGTCGAGCTACATTGAGGCGCGTAAAGGCGACTACGATGTGCTGTTTTTTGGCTTACAGGCCTTTATTAAAGAATATCTGAGCACGCCCATCACTTATCAAGATATTGATGAAGCCGAAATGGTCATTCAAGCACACGGCTTGACCTTCAACCGTAAAGGCTGGGAGCGCTTGGTCGATAAGCATGACGGCTACTTACCACTACGTATTCAGGCTGTGCCAGAAGGCAGCGTCGTGCCAGTCTCTAACGTCGTTTGTCAGGTTATCAATACTGATCCTGAGTTTTACTGGCTGCCTAGCTATATCGAAACCGCATTGTTACGTGCGATTTGGTATCCATCAACCGTCGCTAGCGTCTCACACTACTGCAAAGGCATCATTCGTCAGGCGCTAGAAACGTCAGCGGACAACACCGAGTCACTGATCTTTCGGTTGCATGATTTTGGCTCGCGTGGTGCTTCTAGCCAAGAGTCCGTCGCGCTCGGCAGCCTAGCCCATTTGGTCAATTTCGCGGGTACAGACTCAATGACTGCGTTAGTCGCTGGTACCAAATGGATAAAGACATGCCCGCATTTTCTATCCCCGCCGCTGAACACAGCACGATGACGGCTTGGGGTCGTGATGGAGAAACAGCCGCCTTTGCCAACATGATTGAACAGTTCGGTGGCGAAGGGAAAAGCTTTTCAGTCGTCTCTGACAGCTATGACTTATGGAACGCTATCGATAACATCTGGGGTGGCAGCTTGACAGACGATGTGAAAAATATGGGCGGTACCTTAGTCATTAGACCAGACAGCGGTGAGCCTGCCAAAGTAGTCCGCGAGGCGTTAGAACGCTTGGCGGTGAAGTTTGGTACGACGGTCAATAGCAAAGGCTACAAAGTACTGCCAGACTACGTACGCATCATTCAAGGCGATGGCATCAGTCCGCAAAGCTTGCGTAAAATCATTGACGTCATATTAAAGGCAGGATTTAGCGCGGACAACGTGACCTTCGGTATGGGCGGTGGGCTATTGCAGCAAGTCAATCGTGACACCATGAGCTGGGCAATGAAAGCCAGCGCCATCTCTATCGACGGTACATGGAAAGATATTTATAAAGACCCAGTCACCAGCCGCTCTAAGCGCTCAAAGAAAGGTCGCTTGGCATTGATTCAAGACACTAATGGACAGATCAAAACCATCAAGGCCGACGCTTTATCCACTGAGACAGACGACCTGCTGCGAGATGTATACCTAAATGGTAAGCTATTAGTCGATGACAGCCTAACCAGCATTAGAGAGCGTGCAGGATGGTGAACTCTCAGAAAGTAGCGTCTGTTGCCAAAAACGTGCTGCTCGCCCCTGTATATTTTTATCAAGGTCGAAAAATCCGCCGTGATACCATCCGTCTCCCCGAACCAACTGGAGATAGGTACGGTCGCATACAGTTAAGCCCGCCGATTAATACCACCAATAACCCTGTCGAAAAGACACTCAATGTCATGATTGTTGGCGATTCAGCCGCCGCTGGTGTCGGCAGTCAAACGCAGCAAGAAGCATTGGTTGGCAAGCTCATGCCTGCTTTACAACAGCAAGCAGTGATTCATAATCAATTTGATACGCTGACTTGGTCACTACAGGCGACAACCGGCCACACCAGTTTTGATATCTTGCGCAGGCTATATGTCTTACCCAGCCCAAATCAGCCAGTCGATATCATGGTGCTCAGTGTCGGCGTCAATGACACTACTGCCAACGTTTCGGTAGGTAAATGGAAACAACAGATTATCGATATCATTACGATTGCGCAACGTAAGTTCGGCGTGCAACAACTGATCTTTACTAGTCTGCCGCCCATGGCACAGATGCCTGCGATACCGACGCCACTTAACAGTTTCGTGGGTGCTAAAGCTTTAGTACTCGATAATGTGTTGAAAAAACTATGTGTCGACAATGACAATGTTACTTATATGGCCACTGACTTCACACGGATGATAGATGAGCATAGCAATGATGAGCCCATCGATATTTCGGTGATGTTTGCCAGTGATGGTTTTCATCCCAGCAGTCTAATGTATGGATATTGGGCAGAGAAAATGGCGGAACTGATTGCACAGTTGCTAAATCCACATACGACCGACGCTAAAGACTAAAAAGTCTTTTCAACGATGTCTATCGCATATCTTTCGGGTTGAGAATACGCTCTAAACATGACTTCAACCCGAAATTGGAACAAAAAAAACCGCTGAATGATCAGCGGTTTTTATATTACTTAGCGTAAGCAATTTGACGCAATCAGCGAAATTACTCAGCAGCTTTCTTACTACGTCCACCAAATGCACCAAAGCGCTTGTTGAAGCTTGCAACACGACCTTCTGTAGAGGTTTTACGTTGCTCGCCAGTATAGAATGGATGCGACGCACTTGAGATATCAAGTGGGTAGTATGGGTATTCTTTACCTTCGTATTCACGAGTGGCTTTGGTCTTAGCCGTTGAACGAGTTAGGAAAAACACGTCAGCGTTGGTGTCATGGAACAAAACTTCTTGGTAATCAGGATGAATATCTTTACGCATAATAAACTCTCTAGGTCCGATGTATGTACTTTTAACCAACACCTCTATAAGAGGTATCGAACAAGTGATGCATACGTAACTGAGGCACTAAGGACATTTATGAAAATGGCAACTGCATCACTGGCTTATTCCAGCATGCAACACCATACTTCTGCTCACTTAGCCTTTCCCCAGCGGGAAAAATCAAACCGCGATTTTAACGGTTTTCAACGCTTGATGCAAGCATCAGTTAGGCAAGATATATGTGATGATTTGTCACTAACAGGACACTTCTGTTGAAAAGAGCACGCAGGATTAGCATAATATTAGGCGCATCTAGATAATCAATACCAATATATTTTATATCTTTACTTAACAATAAGCGCTTGTCCTTTTTCACAGAATTTTTCGCTTAAGACGTTTGCGTTTGATTCATGGTCTGATTTTTTGATGGCCAATACACCACCGAGCGCAACGAAACCGACATCCACAAACACTCAATAAGGATAACTCAATGGTAAATACAATCATCAAAAAAAGCACCAAAGCGTTGGTTGTCAGTTCAGCACTGGCCGTTACGACCTTGGCAAGTGCCCAGTTACCGAGCCAATGGCAATTAGACGACTCTCACACTCGTGTTGGATTTTCTGTTGACCACCTAGGATTTTCAACCACCATGGGTCATTTTAATGATGTTGATGGTGTCGTAAATTATGATATCAATGCACCAAGCGATACCAGTATGAGCTTTACTGTCGCAACCGATAGTATCGATACCAACTGGGATGCACGTGACGAACATCTAAGAAACGAGGATTTCTTCGACGTTGCGAATCACCCGACCATGACATTTGAATCCACTCAAGTGAATTTTTTAAACCCACAGCAAGCGACAGTGACTGGTGACTTTACGATGCTTGGTCAAACCAAACCGCTGACACTAAATGTGACCCTCAATAAAATTGCCAACAGTCCGCTGACCGGAGAGCCTGTCGTTGGCTTCCGAGCCTCTGCTGTGATCGATCGTACTGCTTATGGTATGACCACTTTTGCTGACGGCATCACCACGGACGTACCGATTCAAATCGATGGTGAGTTGGTAGAAGCAGCAGAGACAGAAACCGAGTAATAATCTAGACGTCAAATCCGTCCAACCTGCTACTTTTCTGCCCAAAGAAACCAGCAGCCACTGACATGGCTGCTGGTTACCAAGCGTATTCAGGTCACCTATACTGTGTGACCACACTTTCTAGACGCATTTTTTGCACATCAACCAACTCTTTATATGACTTACAGACACATCGTTTGGCCCATTCTCAACCCTTTCCAATATTCATACCATCTCTAAAGCAATAACATGCTTTATTGTTACTTTGTTGTCGCTTTATATATC
>NZ_JAKDUI010000181.1 GCF_030457785.1 Psychrobacter sp.
GCGTACCGCGACCGAGACACCGTCGATGACAGGAATACCTGTTTCTTTCGTCAACCACTCTGTCAGATCAGCCATTCCAGCACAGCCTAATACCACTGCTTCGCACTGATCTTCTTCTATCGCCCGCAAAATCTCATCCCGAACCTTCTCGCGTGCACCTGAATTCGGCTCTTCCAATGCCAGTACCGGTATGGCTGCAGAACGTACGCGTCGGCATCGACGGGACAACCCATACCCATGAATCAGCTCTTCGATGATAGGCACAGAACGTGGAAGCGTTGTCACAACACTAAATGACGTCGAAATCATACTGGCTGCCTTCACTGCCGCTTCACAAATACCCAAGACAGGCCCTGAAAATACCTCTCGGCAAGCGTTAATGCCTGGATCATCAAAACACGCCACCACCACACCATCGACGCCTTCAGCTTCTGCTTGTTGCAAGCGTGCCAATAAGCCTGGTACAGACATCGCTTCGTCATAGTGACCTTGAATAGATGCTGGAGCATTTATGCCAGAAGCACCGATGATAGTAGTGCCGACACTGACTCTTTGACGGGCACTATCGACTATTTTGTCCGTCATACCTTCTGTTGAATTTGGATTCATCACTAAAATTTGCATAATTTTTTACTCTTGGTTGTATCTAAAATTATAGAAATAAAATATTGTTAATAATTATTGTTAACTATTTTTGTTAACAATACAATAGGTAACGCCATTATTCTTGTGAAAAAATTGACAGGCCACTATAATCGCGGCTATGACTAATACAACGACACCAAACACGAAAGACTCAACCACTGAAACTGAAAAGATGCCAGAACAAGCAATCATCAGCTCCATCACATCTGCCGTATCAGAGCAGCGTTTACCAGCTGGAACTAAGCTTGGCGAACAGATGCTCAGCGACTTGTTCAACTGTAATAGGGCAAATGTTAGGCGGGCACTCTCGACCCTAGCCACGATGCACGTCGTAGAACTGCGACCCAATAAGGGGGCATTCATCGTCACACCCTCACCGAAAGAGGCTGAAGATGTCTTCGAAGCTCGTCGTACAATCGAGTGTACTCTGGCATGCAGTGTGATTAAGAATGCCACTGCAGAAGATACTGCTAATATGCGTCGTACTATTGCTGCTGAAGCCAAAGCGCGAGCACGAGGGGATAAGCCAGCGGAGCTGCGATTGTCACGAGAGTTTCATATGCACTTGGCCACTATCGCGAACAATCAAGTACTAGAAAAATTTTTGACCGAGCTGACCTTACGTACCACTTTGATTATCGGCTTGTATAATGAGGTTGGTTCTTCTGACTGTGCCGAAGACGAGCATTTAGGCATCGTACAAGCGATTGAAGCGCGAGATGTGCAGGGTTTAATCTTCTTGATTGATGAACACCTGCATCATTTGCAATCGAGCCTCAATTTTGAGCACGTTAACAAGCCTTTTTCCACATTGGCAGAACGACTAACCATAACCCCAAGCTAAAATAACGACGCCCGTTATCTTTGACGGGCGTATCGTCAATGGGCGCATTATCATTTTGGATACGGTAGTAAAGATAGCAACGCACCCTGTTGATGCACCCTGAACCATTTAAGCGTGTTGGGTAGATGACAGCAGGTCAATGCCAAATACGGCAACTTATTCATATCAGACAGGCTTTTGAAGCGCTGAACTCATTTTTTCTGCTCAAAGCACTCTCTTATAGACCCTATTTTTCATCAGTGATTTACCCTATAATAGATGGTTTGATTGCATTAGTCGTCCTGACAGATTTAAAAAAACCATCATTTTAAATATTGATTTTTACGAGCCTCTTTCTGCTACATAACTAGATAAAGACACTGATTATGACCGAATCTATCGACTACAAAAACACATTGAACCTTGCCGATACGCCATTTGCCATGCGAGCAAACCTCGCCAAGCGTGAGCCGGATTGGCTTGCAGCATGGGAAGCAGATGATGTGTATGGCAAAATTCGCCAAGCACGCGCGGGCGCACCCAAATACGTTTTGCATGATGGCCCTCCATACGCCAACGGTCAGATTCACTTGGGTCACGCAGTCAATAAAGTTCTAAAAGACATCATCGTCAAATCAAAAACCCTATCTGGCTTTGATGCGCCTTATGTCCCTGGTTGGGACTGTCATGGGCTGCCTATCGAACAAAAAGTCGAAGCCAAAGTCGGTAAAGTCGGCAAAAAAGTATCAGCAACAGAATTCCGTGGTTTGTGCCGTGAATACGCAAGCACACAAATCGAGCTACAAAAGGCTGACTTCAAACGTTTGGGAGTGTTTGGTGATTGGGACAACCCTTACCTGACCATGAACTTCCACCAAGAAGCCAACATCGTGCGTGCATTGGCCAAAATCTATGAAAACGGTCACGTCACCCGCGGTATGAAGCCAGTGAACTGGTGCTTAGACTGTAGCTCTGCCCTCGCAGAAGCCGAAGTGGAATACCAAGATAAAGTATCGGATGCCATTTATGTGAGCTTTGATGTTTTAGATACCGAAAAAGTCGAGGTATTAGCTGACATCGAAGGTGGCATCGCAGCCATCATCTGGACGACGACGCCTTGGACGCTACCTGCCAACCAAGCAATCGCTGTGCATCCCGAGCATAGCTATAGTGTGGTAGCAACTGAAAAGGGCAACTTCTTTTTAGCGTCTGACCTTGTAGAAACAGCATTAGAAGCGCTGAAACTAGAAAACAACGGCATCCTAGCAACCGTATCAGGCCGTGAGCTCGAAGGTCTGCGTGCTCAGCATCCGTTGATTGAAAACCGTCAAGTACCGCTTATCTTAGGCGATCACGTGACCACCGACAGCGGTACTGGTTTGGTACATACTGCTCCTGGTCATGGTCTCGACGATTATATCGTTGGGCGCAAATACGACTTGCCAGTGGAGAATCCTGTCGGTGGTACAGGTGTCTATTTAGATAGCGCAGCGGTGTTTGCTGGCGAGCACATCTATAAAGCCAATCCAAAAATCATTGCAACGTTGCATGATAATGGGCATCTCATTAACCACACCAAGATAGAACACAGCTACCCGCATTGCTGGCGTCATAAATCGCCAATCATTTTCCGTGCGACGCCACAATGGTTTATCAATATGGAAGCCAAGGGCCTACGTGCGCGTGCGCTGACTGATATCCCATCTGTCAAATGGACGCCAGCATGGGGGCAAAACCGTATTGAAGCGATGATGACAGATCGCCCTGACTGGTGTATCTCGCGCCAACGTACATGGGGCGTGCCTATTACCTTCTTCACTCACAAAGAAACCGGTGAGCTGCATCCCAATACGCTTGAGTTGATGGAAATAGCTGCACAAAAAATACATGCAGGCGGCGTAGAAGCTTGGTTTGATGCCAGCTGCGAAGACTTTTTAGGCAGCGAAGCCGCTGACTACGATAAGGCGACTGATACGCTAGACGTATGGTTTGATTCAGGGTCGACGCATTTTGCCGTACTTGATCAACGTGATGAGCTGACCAATCCAGCAGATATGTACCTAGAAGGCTCTGACCAGCATCGCGGCTGGTTCCAGACTTCACTACTGACGTCTGAAGCAATTTACGAACGCCCACCGTTTAAGCAAGTGTTGACCCATGGTTTTGTCGTCGATGAAAACGGCCGAAAAATGAGTAAGTCACTGGGCAATATCATCACCCCACAAGATGAAATCAATAAAACAGGCGCAGACATGCTGCGTTTGTGGATCGCTTCAAGCGATTACCGTTATGAGATGAACGCTGGTAAAACCGCCTTCAAAGGCGCAATCGATATGTATCGCCGTATCCGTAATACAATACGATTTTTGCTTGCTAATACCGATGACTTCGACCCTGCGAGCGACAGCATCGATATGGATGAGTTGGTCAGCCTCGATAAATTTATCATTGAGCGTGCACAAACCGTTCAAGAAAAAATCATCAGCGCATACGATGCGATGGACTTTCACCAAGTCACACAGCATGTCACTGCGTTTTGCTCGCAGGACTTGGGTAGTTTCTATTTAGATATCATCAAAGACCGTCAGTACACCACCCAAACAGATGGTCAGCCACGCCGCTCTGCACAAACGGCTATTTTTCATATCGCTCATGCGCTTATCCGCTGGATTACGCCTATTCTGTCATTCACTGCACAGGAGGCTTGGGAAGTATTACAGAGCAAAAGTGCTGACGAAACAGGCTATGTGTTTACCGAAGCCTGGTATGAATTCCCAGCATTTGAGCTTAGCACCATCAGCAGCGACGACTGGCAAAATATCATGCAGGCCAAAGATAGCGTAAACAAACACATCGAAACAGCACGTGGCGAAAAAATCATCAATGCCAATTTATCGGCTGATGTCACGTTGTATGCCGACAATGCGATGCATGACAGCTTGGCCAAGCTTGGCGAAGAGCTGCGTTTTGTCCTTATTACCAGTAGCGCTACTCTAAAACCGATGAGCGAAGCCCCTGCTGCGAGTGTCAGCCAGACAGAGCAACAAGATGACAGCGCCACAGACGAACCAGTTGCGTTGGTCGTCAATGTGAGCGCAGCAACAGGTACCAAATGTGTGCGCTGCTGGCATATCCGAGATGATATCGGGACTGATAGCGCCCACCCTGAATTGTGCGCTCGCTGCGTGACTAACGTCAGCGGCGATGGTGAGGTGCGTCATTATGCCTAACCCGACTGATTCACCTGAAGCCGAGCAACCGAGTGATCCTCTTGATACTACTCCTTTGGATAGTACTCCACTGGATAAGTCGCCTGAGCCTGCTCATGCAACGACAGGCAGATCGTCTACGCCCAAAGGTCGCCTAACGAAAACACCAAAAATTGTTGCTAATGGCAGTCGCGCGTTTACATGGTATCTACTATCGCTGGTTGTGTTAGTCATCGACCAGTGGAGTAAATGGCTGGCAGAGACCAAGCTGACTTTTCACGAGCCTGTGCCTGTGATTGAGCCATTTCTCAATTGGACACTCGCTTATAATTATGGCGCTGCCTTTAGCTTTTTGGCAGATGCTGGCGGCTGGCAAAAGTGGTTTTTTTCGGGGCTGGCATTTGCGATGTCGCTGTTTTTGCTCATCTATTTGATTAAAGCACCGCGTAATGCCAAGTTGCTATCCACTGGCTTGGCACTGGTACTTGGTGGGGCGATTGGCAACTTGATTGATCGTCTGCTGCACGGTCACGTGATTGACTTCATTCATGTGCATTATGCAGACGCTTGGCATTATCCCATCTTCAATATTGCCGATATGGGCATCTGTATCGGTGTGGCAATGATTGTCGTTGATATGCTGTTTTTGGAAAAAAAGCGTGAAGCGCCGCGGTGATTGAACAACCAAGCTAGCTTTTATCAAATGCCCTATAAACTAAAAACCTCGTAAATCGTCCAATTTACGGGGTTTTTTCATGCTCATACGTCGTTCATCAATCATCCCCATGTGTGGTGTAATGGACATTTTTCATGCTGGCGTATGGTCTAACGCTATATACTGTCTAT
>NZ_JAKDUI010000182.1 GCF_030457785.1 Psychrobacter sp.
GCATTCATCCCACTACCTTAGAGGTAGGGGATTTCTGCGGTAAAATGTTAAATTTTTGCATCAATGCGATGGGTTTACTGGCCTTTCCAATCTTGACATGAGTGTTGCTTCTGGAGTTGTGTTTGAAGTCGACGTTAATCAGTTTTTGGTCTACTGTTTTGTTGCTAAGCTCACTCTCCTGGCTACTTGCTTTCACCCAGCCACGTATGACCTCACGATTAGCAACAGTATTGTGGTGCGCTTGACCCAATAGTTTTTCGATATCATTTGCCGTATCGTAATAATATATCTGATTATCTTGTTTGGTCACAAAGCCAATAAATTCTTTTAGCTCTCTGCTGATGTTGCTATTTGGACAATGGTTTTTGATCAAAATTACTAAAGGTTTAGTTTTGGCTTTGGCGTTAAGATAACTCAAATGCATTTGGCTAACGCCTGTTCTTTGCACTGTGCCGTAGCTATCGCCAATAACCATCAATGCGTAGTTGCAAGAATCTATGCAGCGTCGGCCATACAACGATGCCTTTGGCAGTTGACTCGACACATCATAAGTTAAAAATGCACTCGTCTGAAAAAATATCGCTAGGTTGTCCAATACCAGTAGCTGGTCATTGTCAGCGCATATAACGTGAATATGATAGCGATAGTTTGGCACGAACACCTCTAAACTTTGGTGATTTCATAAATAGATATTGAATAGGATGCGTTAACACGACTATTCTCGGTGGCACAAACTATCGTAAACCTACAAAGATATATTTCTTTATTTTAATCATATGATGTTAATGAGAATTTGGTAGGTAGTACGGTATAAATAAAATAGTGACCCGACCAGCTAAGGTAACATCGGCAATATTCCTTGAGTATGATGGTGCAGGACTGTCTCTTTACCAAGCAACCGTCTTATCAAATCACCCAGTTTACTATCATATCTGGTTGCATAGAAAATTAAGGGATTTCGAGCACTGCTACTGATAGTCCTTCCTTTAAAACTCGAATCGTCAATAGCTTCTGGAGATTCATTATAGCCATCATCGCCAGCGACTGCAAAAAGTTGTTTGGCAAACAGCAGCTGTTTGACGCGCTCAGCGATTGCTTGACCAGAGTCGATGACTTGGATGGATAATTCCTGTCGTGCGATCTCGTCTAATAAAAACGCCTTGAAAAATGGATAGTGCGTACACCCTAGCACCAGCTGATCAACCCCAACATCAGAAAATACTGCAAGCTGAAGACGTAACCGTTGAGCCGTTTCATCCTGCTCTGGCATACCAGCTTCTACCCATGGAACCAGTTGTGGGTCGAAATACTTGACGACTTCCACATTGCTGGGGCGCGCGAAGTTGTCAATGACGTTGCTTAGCAAAGTACCATTCAAGGTTGCTTTGGTCGCCAATACAGCCACATGGCCACTGTTACTGGCCAACACTGCTGGTTTCAAAGCCGGCACTAGACCCACAATAGGCAATTGCGGATAGTAGCGTCTCGCCATCTCCAACGCATAGGCTGAAGCACTATTGCACGCGATGACTATTAGCTTACAACCTTGTTGGTACAGCCATGCTACTGCTGAGAGCGTTAAAGTTTCAATATCTTCACTCTCACGATTGCCGTAGGGTACATTTAATGTGTCCGCGTAGTAGATATAACGCTCAGATGGCAGCTGCTGTGCTAAGTGCAGATAAACTGATAAGCCTCCAACGCCAGAATCAAACAAGCCTATTGGCGCGTTACGATCTTTATGACTGGTAATCCTACTAACGACAGCATCATCGTTAATAGAATCATTGCTAGCAGCATGATTGGTTGCCGTAGCGTTGACAGACTTTGTATCAAACACCTTGTTTTTACACACCTTGTTTCTACATACCTCTGTCATGTCATTTGTGGTGGTATCCATCACTGTACTGCCGCTTTTATACACATATTGTTTTCTTTATAACGCTCAATGTTTATACAATTTTTTATACTACTTATTTTATTGCGTCGACTGCTATTGATAGAGCGCCTCTTGCTATCGGGATAGTTGAAGGCGCACCCTAATTGGTTGGCATCGATAGCGGATAGTACTGGCCACCACTTTGCAACGTGAGTATCGTTTCACCATCTTTTTCTGTCAATTCGCCAATTTCAGCCAAATGATAAAAAGTATTGCGGCCGATAAGTGCCATCAATCCATTCCTAACTAGGATATAAGGACGCACTTGTGATTGGTCTACTTCTTTCAAGTCATTTTTGGTATTGGCAGATATCCCATCGTCAGCGGTGTGATTACTTTCTTTAGGATTATACGCCTTTAATATCACTCTGTGCGCATCGTCTAAACGTACGACATCGCCAGTGGTCGTCGTAAATTCCAACCAACGGTTACCTTCTTCCTCAACAATACCCACATCGTTTACCAATAGCGGGGCATCTTCGACTTGGATACGAATTTTTTGCATTGGCGTCTTCAAGAAATACTCAGTGACGCCGTTACTTTCTTCTTTCCATAAGATAGTCGCAAACAGACTCACCAATGACTCTCTGGTCATCTTTCCACCTTCATGCCACCATTCTCCGTTCGCCTTAATCACAAAATCCATATCAGCGACATGCTCTGGATGCCACTTTTCTAGTGGTGGTATGGCGCGACCCTCGCGCGCGCCCGCTTCCGACTTTAGATACTGGCTTAGCGCATCAATATCATTTAGGTTGGACGCCCTACCGTTGGACGCTTTCACGCTTTTTTTCTGATTCGTATCGACTTCGTTTTTGTCGTCATTCATCATATAATCCTTTACCCAATATCCAAAGTTTGGTAAACCTATTATTACTATAAATGTTAGTTTCAAGGACGATGCCCTTAGATCTTCCTCGTATATCCGTTACCTTGATAATACCTTAACACCGATACTCAGAAATGCGTATCGTGTTTGTAGTACTTTTATTTTATAATGAGTAACGTTTTTTTATTTAAATGGTCCAGTGGGTATTATATCGATGACACATCAGCACATTTGGTTTGTCATCGACATTTTTAAGTAAACTGCTCTCAACAGCAACATGGTTTATTGATGTTGGAAAGACAGTTTTTATCGGGCAGCCATATATCGAGTGACGTTAGCGCCACAAGTCTATCATTCAATTGTTCAGCTAATGATGCCCCGAGATAAGCCACCATAAGTTTAGGAGTAGGTATGCAAGAGCAAGACGATCAAAAGCCAGCCATCAATACTGATACCGCAGCGACAGACGCGGTAGAACTAGAGACAGCAGAGCAAAACACACAAGCTGCAGAGCCTGAAATAGAGCGTGAGTCCATGGAGTTTGATGTCATCATCGTCGGCGGTGGACCTTCAGGTCTATCAGCTGCCATACGCCTACGCCAACTCGCTATCGAAGCTGGTAATGATGAATTCATGGTGTGCGTGGTTGAAAAAGGCTCTGAGTTCGGTGCTCATACCTTGTCTGGAGCTGTCATCGAGACACGCGCCATAGACGAGTTGATACCCGACTGGAAAGAAAAAGGTGCACCACTTAATGTCCCTGCGACCGAAGATCGCTTCTACTATCTAAACTCAGCCACTCGCTCGACCAAAGTGATGGATTCCCTCATCCCAGCTCCCATGCACAATCAAGGAAACTATATCGTCTCGCTGGGTAATGTGGTTCGCTGGTTGGCAGTACAAGCAGAAGAGCTCGAAGTCATGATGTTCCCAGGTTTCCCTGCTGATGACATCTTGTACAACGACGATGGTTCGGTTCGTGGTATTTTGACTGGCGATATGGGCGTAGCTGCCAATGGCGAAGCCAAGCCTAGCTTTGAACCCGGTTATGAGCTGCTCGCCAAATACACTATTTTTGCCGAAGGTAGCCGAGGGCATTTGGGTAAACGCCTGATCAGCCGTTTCAGCTTAGACAAGGATTCTGATCCTCAGCATTACGGTATTGGTCTAAAAGAACTGTGGGAAGTTGCGCCTGAAAAGCATGAGCAAGGTGTCGTCATGCACGGTCTGGGCTGGCCCTTGACCGAAACCGGATCAACTGGAGGCTGGTGGTTGTACTTCGACGAAAACAACCAAGTGAGCTTTGGTCTCGTCGCTGACTTGTCCTACCATAATCCGTATATGTCACCATTTGACGAAATGCAGCGCCTAAAAACGCACCCTGTCATCAAACAAGTATTAGAAGGTGGTAAACGCATCTCTTACGGTGCACGCGCTCTAACGAAAGGTGGCTTAAACTCATTACCAAAATTCACCTTCCCAGGTGGTGTGCTGGTCGGTGATGATGCTGGTTTCTTAAACCCTGCTAAAATCAAAGGCACGCATACTTCCATGAAGTCTGGCATGCTCGCTGCCGAAGCGATTTATGAAGCAGTGAAAGCTGATCGTCAACACGACGAAGTGGTTGTCTATACCACCATGTACAAGGAATCTTGGCTGTATCAAGACAACTATGAATCACGTAACTTCTCGCCTGCGATTCATCGTATGGGTCTGTTCATGGGTGGTGCGTTTACCTTTATCGAGCACAACTTATTACAAGGTAAAATGCCTATTACCTTACATGACAACACCCCTGACTACGATCAGCTAGAGCGTGCAAACCATGCTTATCAGCCCACCTATCTAAAGCCTGATGGTAAACTAACTTTTGATAAGCTGTCATCAGTATTCATCTCTAATACCAACCATGCTGAGGATCAACCAACACATCTGAAACTAACGGATGAAACCGTACCCGTTTCTATCAATCTACCTCTATATGCTGAACCTGCGCGTTTATATTGCCCAGCTGGCGTTTATGAAGTAGTAAAAGATGAGGAAGGGGCCAAATTTGTCATTAACGCACAGAATTGCGTGCACTGTAAAACCTGCGATATCAAAGACCCTGCACAAAACATCACCTGGGTAACACCTGAAGGCGGTGGTGGTCCTAACTATCCAAATATGTAAGTGCGACAATTAATGTCGTGTTTGCTGTGTACGCCTCGTCATACGGGGCTTTCCAAGAAAAGTTATTTACAGGACAATCTGGAATTGGACGTTTTTCAAGGTAAGCCAAATGTGGTTAATTAGCCATGTTTTTACTGTACACGCCTCGATAAAAGGGGCTTTCCAAACTAGGTTTTTTGAAAGAAAAACCTATCTATGGACGTAACTAAGCGGTGTTTCCCAATATCGTTTAGTTGCACTTATTGGTGATTTAACTCAATCACCAATAGGTGAACACGTTAGATCAAATTGTAGGTGGCGAAGTTCTTAGTGCCATCTTGTTTGTTACTCCAGTTATTACGATGCTGGTCATCAGCACACATAAGGAAGAGTAAGCCTGTGCGTATTAATAATCGATACAAGTAGGCGCTGTTAATAGATGCCAAGTCTGATGGATGCTTCATAGAGGAGTGGAAGTTAGATGACCGTATTTATTATGGCTCAAGCAAAAAAGCCGGTGTAATGGACATTTTTCATGCTGGCGTATGGTCTAACGCTATATACTGTCTA
>NZ_JAKDUI010000183.1 GCF_030457785.1 Psychrobacter sp.
TATATATCGATTGTCCGATTAAAGCATGTTGAACGGTTACTTTTAGTCAATTTTGACAGACGCAAGGTTTATCAAGTCTTTATTCTAAACAGCGCGTAAGTACATGATAATAGGGCGTGTCATCAATTAATATCTTCAATCACTTAGTGCTTTTAAAATAATGACACGTCCCAGTTAGTATTTAGCCAGAAATGTGGCTGAGAGTGGAATGAGTCTGGTATCAGTTTCGAGGAAGACAGCCAACACTATAATCGATGAAAAGTAATATCGATACAACACGTACTGCTGGTGCCAATTTTTTTGGCTTGCTGTACTTATGCAGACTGCAAAAGACTGAAATCAGCAGGATGTAGCGATTTTAAAGTATTTCAGCTATAGAAGTGTATTTTAACAGAAAATGGCGAGGCAATTATCTGTTGTCTAATAGTTGGAATAGACGCATTGAGTGAGTATAGCGACGTAGTTGGCATTGAGACACCCAAAAAGAGCCACCCAAAAAATCACCCTAAAAAATATCCTGTCAGTGCCGTGATTAAAGGCTAAGAGTCAGGATTTTGTCTCGTTTTTTTACCATTTCTAAAATAAAGAAACGCTTAAAATAAGATGATGCTTTAGCGCAGAACCAAGTGGCACTAATGTTCATAAGGGCTGTTGTCAAAATTGCCATTAGTGTCACTTGAGCGGTCTATTGTATTTATCTAAGCCGATGCATGAGTCTGTACTTTGCAGCAGACCATAGGTAACAAATCATCATTTCGGCTGTAATGCTAATACCTCATCAATATCTTGGGCGCTATGGCGGTTTGCCAACTGTTCCCACGCTTCGCCCCAAGTGCGGTTGACGATACGACCACGTTGTACGGCTGGTCTTGCCAAAATAGCCTTTGCCCAACGTTGTACGTGAGGGTAGTCATCAACCTGTAAAAACTCTTGTGCGTCGTACTGAGTGCCCACGACCAAATTGCCGTACCATGGCCAAGTGGCAATATCAGCGATACTGTACTCATCACCAGCGAGAAACTCATTGTTTGCCAGCTGCTTATCTAATACATCTAATTGGCGTTTGGTTTCCATGGTAAAGCGATTGATCGCATATTCGAACTTTTCGGGTGCATAAGCATAAAAATGACCGAAACCACCACCTAAATAAGGTGCAGAACCGTGTAACCAAAATAACCAGTTAAACACTTGGGTCCGCGCGCTTCCTTTTTCAGGCAGTAGCACCCCAAATTTTTCAGCAAGATGTACCAAAATAGAGGCAGATTCAAACACAGACTCATTATCTTCGCCGCTTCGATCGACTAAAGCGGGAATTTTTGAGTTGGGATTGACATCTACAAACCCTGATCCGAACTGGTCGCCTTCACCAATCTGAATCATATGTGCATCATATTCTGCCGCTTTACCCAGTGCCAGTAACTCTTCTAACATAATCGTTACTTTTTGGCCATTAGGCGTGGCGATAGAGTACAGTTGCAAGTCATGCTCACCTACTGGTAGGGCTTGCTCATGAGTAGCGCCTGAAACGGGGCGATTGACACTGGCCCATCTGCCGCCACTCTCTGCGTCATGTGTCCAGACTTTTGGTGGTACGTATTGGTCCGTCATTTTTATAACTCCTCGCGCGATTATGCGTCTTTTGCGAAGTTTTGTGGATATAGAGCACGTGCAGCGACTTCATCAAACTCAGACTTAAACTCGATATCTTTGGCAATGTTGCGCGCTTTCTCTACTGCAGGGCGATTATTGATGCTAGTAAACCAACGCTTTAGGTTAGGGTAGTTATCTAAACCTGGCTCGCCTAATATAAACGCCGCCTTATCAATCCAGCCCCAAGCTGAGATATCAGCGATAGAGTAGTCATCACCAACCAAGTACTCACGACCTTCCATATGCTTGTCTAGCACTTCGTAATGACGCTCTGCTTCACGAAGGTAGCGATTGATAGCGTAAGGAATTTTTTCTGGTGCTTTATGACTAAAGTGTACTGATTGACCAGAAAAAGGTCCTAGACCGGTCGCTAGAAACATGAGCCATGACAGCATTTCACCACGATCTTCAGGCTTTCCTGCTAGTTGACCTGTTTTTTCGGCCAAGTACATCAGGATAGCCGTGGAATCAAAGACACGCTTACCATCGTCTTCAATCGCTGGCGTTTTACCATTAGGGTTGATAGCACGGTATTCAGGAGTATGCTGTTCACCCTTCATCGTATCCACTGCGACTAACTCATATGGTAGGCCTGTCTCCATTAAATAGAGTGCTACTTTCATCGGGTTAGGGGTTTGGTGAAAATAAAACTTAATCATTACATTGTCCTTGTATGGGCTCGACGTGCGTTAGACTGAGCGAGCATGTCTAAAAAGTGGTAAATATTATTTGTAATAATTACTATAACGCTAAATGAACGAACGTTCAAGTTAATTTTGAGCATTCGTTCATTATTGATACATACAGTATTTCCTCATAAGATTTCCATTTGCCCTCTCAAATTTGATAGATAGACCATTTATCAAGTATATTTGTTTGGGCGCAGCAGTAAGGCGAGGGCAATTGCAATGGAGGCAGCAATACCAGATAGCATATAGCTAGTCGCAAAGTCACCGGTAGTTTCTGCGATATATCCCGCTGCTACTGGTCCCAGAGCTTGTCCACCCGAAAAGGCAAAAGTCAGTGCTGCAAGGGCGCTTGCCGCAGCTGCCGGACCAAAATAGTCGCCAGCGCAGGCCGAAATGATGACAGGAACGCTCCAAACGACTATGCCGAACAAAAAGATAGATAAATACAGTCCTAAGGTCCAATCAGTGAATCCAACCAACAGATAAGCAATAGCGAGGAAGAAAAATGCCAGCGCAAGACCAAGCCGCCTGCCAATACGGTCTGATATCCAGCCAAACAACAGACCGGAAAAGACACTAAGTAAACCAATCGACGCCCAAATACTACCAGCCGTCGCTTCACTCATCTGATAGGATTCCACCATGCTGGTCACGATGAATGTCACGTATACCATATAAGTCACGCCATAAATGGCAAATATCACACCTAAATGTACTAGCAGCTTAATATTGCTGCGCTCTAGCTTCTTCTTGTTTTTTACCTCTGATGTTGGCAAACGACCAAATGGTTTTTGATTGACATCATCTGGGTGATTGCGAATCAACGTAAACGAAAGACAGGCGACTAGAATGCTAATAACCGCAAAAATGAGCCAGCCAACCTGCCAAGAGAGCAAAGTAAAGATAGGCAGAAGTTTTGGAACGACAAAGCCCGATAAAATAATACCAGCCCCAGGGCCAGCCATGACTAATCCTAAGGCGAGACCACGGTGCGAGGGGAAAAACCAATGTGACATAACGCTCATCATCGGCAAGACCACGCCGCCGCTGCCAACACCAGTCAATACGTATAAAACGCAAAGTAGCGGAAAATTTGAGGTGAATGCCATGCCGAACATCGAAAAGGCAATTAATAAAAGGCTTATCGTCGCAGTGGCTCGAGTGCCGAGCCGAGGTAAAATAAGTGGACTGAGAATAACGGCAACCAAATATCCCATCAGGTTCGTAAAGCCCAACAAGCCGCTTTGGGAGTAATCTAAACCCAAAGACGATGACATGGACGGTAGCAACATACCAAAGGAAAATCGCCCCAAACCAAGTCCGCAAAACATGGCCAAAGAACCAGTAGCCGCCACAATCCATGCATAATGTATCTTGCCTTGATGAAAAGAAGGAGATCTGCTCGATTTTGGGTAGGAGGTGTCATTATCCATCAAAGCGCTCCAACCAGTTGAAGTGTTTGAATGATCGTGATTATCATCGTAATGATAGTTACACCGAAGAGAAATACTTCCTTGTTTCGAATCTGATCCATTTTACACTCATCCTTGTGTGTTTGGTTGATGGCAGCGGTTCATTGGCGATGGCATGATATGGCCATAAATAGCTTTAGCTCCTTGCTTAGCTATATAATCTAGACTTTTATGGTTGGCGTAAAAAAGGTTAACACCTGACGGCTCAACATAAAATAATCAACAGTACGAATAAGTATAGCGATACATGAACGTCCGTTCAATAAGTGTTTTCATAAACTACAGAGATATCTTTATCTGTAAAACCAAAAAAACTACCAGCCCATGAAAGAAAACTGATAGTTTGATTACTTTTTTGGATGTTAGATTTTTAGCTAGCTGAGCGGTTTGCTCAACTCAGAAAAGCGTTTTATCATAAATAACATGAGTAACAGCGCCACACTAGCAACTGCCGCTCCCACATAGCCCACACTTGATATCGACAGATGCGTCACTGCATAGCCACCGAAAAGCGCACCAGTACCAATTCCTAAATTGATAATCCCTGAAAAAATAGACATCAGCATATCTTGCGCATTGACATCGACCATGAGGACTTTGGCTTGCATCGATATGAGAAGTAGCATCAGTGCAGCACCCCATAGGAAGGCAGTTAAACTCAGTGCCCATATCGAAGTAATCACCAAAAACAGTATGAGCATGGACATGAGCATCAGTATGATAGATGTCAACATCAACCCAGTAGAGAATCTGTCACCCCAACGACTGAAGATGATACTACCAACGATACCCGCGACACCGAATAGCAGCAAAACAAACGTCGCCGCGTTTTCACTGACAGAGCCAACTTGCAGCATAAAAGGTTCGATGTAAGAGTAGGCCGTATAGTGCGCTGTGAAAACCAGTAGAATCAACAGGTACAGACAGACTAACAACGGATTTTTGAGCAGTTCTGGAATTTTTCTAAAAGACCCTTCAAACATACTGGGCAGTGTCGGTAATAGCCTTGCCTGTAGCACAAAAACAATAAAGGCAATCAAGCCGATACCGCCAAAGGTCGTACGCCAACCAAACCACTGACCAACCAAGCGGCCAATAGGCACACCCAAGACCATAGCTAATGAAGTACCAGTCGCGATGACGCTCAGCGCCAATGCTTTTTTGCCTTCGGGCGCGACACGTATGGCGATGGCTGCGGTGATAGACCAAAATATGGCATGTGATAGCGCAATACCCATGCGACTGATGAGCAGTACTTGAAAGCTCCACGCAAACACAGAGAGAATATGACTGGCAATAAACACAGCAAATATTGCCAGTAGCAAACCCTTTCTCTCAAAGCGACTGGTTAGTAACATAAGGGGCAACGACATAGCAGCAACGATCCAAGCATAAATCGTCAGCATCCAGCCTGTCTCAGCCGTGGTGATGGAAAAATCTTGAGCGATGTCACTCAATAGGGCAACAGGAACGAATTCGGTGGTATTCATGACGAAAGCGCTGATGCCCATCAAAAATACTCGAAAATACTGGGTTCGACGAGTGTCTGAGCTCGTCTCGAGGTTGTGTTTCATAAAAACCAATACTAGAAAATACTAATAAAAAATTAGCTTAGAAATGAGAGTGGACATATTAAGGCGTGTCGGAAAGGAG
>NZ_JAKDUI010000184.1 GCF_030457785.1 Psychrobacter sp.
AAGTATGAGCATTACCTAAGAAACCCCTACCTCTAAGGTAGTGGGTAGTTCATTAGTTAGTACTTATAAAGTCATTACTGGTATGGGTTTTAGCTAAGATCTTGATAGGCAATAATGAGTAGATTAGCATTTTCATAGTTAGTACTTATAAAGTCATTACTGGTATGGGTTTTAGCTAAGATCTTGATAGGCAATAATGAGTAGATTAGCATTTCCATTATTTTTATCAGTTAAACCACTCAAGCATTTTTTAAATGCAGTTATAACCATCTTAGTGGGTAACAACTAAAGTAGTAACTAACTAGTAATAAGTGATCGCTTAGTTTTTACCACGATAGGTAATACGACCTTTTGATAAGTCGTAAGGTGTCATCTCAACTTTTACTTTATCGCCAGTCAAAATACGGATGTAGTGCTTACGCATCTTTCCTGAGATATGTGCAATGATTTCGTGGTCGTTTTCTAAACGCACTTTAAACAAGGTATTAGGAAGGGTGTCAATGACTTCGCCTTCAAATTCAATAATATCGTCTTTTGCCATAATGGGTATCAATCATTTAAAAATAAGCGGGTATTATACGCAAGTTGACGGATTAATGCAATACAAAACCTGCTTTTTGCTTGACAGTCTGTAACTGATATGTATGTCAGTCGGGTAAATTGAGCCAAATAGGAGTCAATGGGGGAGCTGGTAGCAGGCTTTGCAAGTGCTCGGGATAATAGGCGTTGATAAAATACAAGCCATCCCCAGAAGCCGTAGGCGGGGCGATAGTACGGTCTTTTTTAGCTAAGATTTTTAGAAAGTCAGACGGTTCTAGCTCATGCTTGCCGATCGCGTATAAGGTGCCCATTAGATTACGAACCATATGATGCAAAAATCCATCAGCTTGAATGTCAAAAACGATGAATTGACCATGGGTAAAGAGTCTAGCGTGACGGATAGTCCTTACTGGCTGATTAGACTGACAAGCGGCAGCACGATAACTGCTGAAATCGTGCGTACCAACGATGTCAGCGGCAGCCAGCTGCATTGCGCTCAAATCAAGAGGCTCGTAAACATGAGTTACTTGGTGACTTAAAATCGCCGGACGCTGCGGTTGATTGAGAGTGATGTATCGATAGCGTCTGGCAATTGCACCAAAGCGTGCATGAAACTCAGGTGGCATCGGTTGTATCCAGCGTAGAGCGATGTCATCAGGTAGTAAACTATTGACACCACGAAGCCAATTGTGTGTGGGGCGATAGGCGTGTGTCGTGAAGTGAGCGATCATATTGCTTGCGTGGACGCTTGCATCGGTCCGACCGGCGGCGATGACTTCTACTGGCTCGTTAGCCACTTTACCGATCGCGGTTTCAAGCGCTTCTTGTACACCCAGTACTTCGCGCTGTCGCTGCCAGCCATGATACTGGGTACCTAAAAACTCAATCGCAATAGCCAAGGTATAGACAGGAGGTTTTTCAGATTCGATGTTATTATTCTCAGGCATGGTGGTTTTGGTGCTTATAGATTAAATAAAAAAAGTTTTGAGGTTGTTTAGCGTTTCTTAATGCTAGTACCTGTCTGATTGATATTGTTCAACCAACGTTGGCGACGTCTTGCAGGGCTGTCATAGCGCAGTAATAACCACAGTAGCCGTGCATAAATGGCTGGAATGGTCAGACGACCTCCTGATAATACATGATGATCATACTGCCAACTACCAGCAGCATAGCTTTCACTGACACCGCCAAACGGTGCCTGACTGGCGCAAATAACCATGTGTCCTTTTTTAAACAAACTCTCTAATGTCTCAGCTAGTGCTGCTGAGTAAGGGACATTCCCAGCACCAAAGCCTAATAGAATAATGCCACATGGAAGCTGGGACAATAATGCCTGTAGCTGTTTGTTTATCACCTCAGTATCGTTAGGTAAGCAGTAAATAGCATGTACGTGAGTGTGCTCTGCACGAGACGATATATTGGTGAGTAACGAGCGCTGCTCATCTGACCAATGCTGACGACGAGCGTCTGTTAAGTTTTTTATGTAACTATTGGATGGGTAGGCAGCCCTAGAATGACCAGTAAACGCCATCAAATCATGGCTATGGATTTTCTGTACGGTTTGGGCAGGCCAAGACTCACCAGAGAAATGAATTTTCACGCCTGATTCGCCAGCCGCTGCTAACTTCAATGATTCGTTGAGGTTTTCCCACGCATCAGAATAAGCATCAACTGCGTAAGAATGTAATATTTCGCTATCGAGTAATGGACGCATACTACCAGTGACGACCACGCAAATGTCACTACCGGCGAAAGCCTCTGCTAGAAATGCGCCCAAATAGCTTAAGGTATCAGTGCCAGTGATCAGTACAAAACGTCTGTGCCTTTGCGTATAGGCGGCCAGCAGCAATTGATAAAAATGCACAAAATCGATGGGGATTAGTTGACTGCTGTCTTTGATAAGCGTGTTGTTCAGCCAATAAATGTGGGGAAAATAGTTATCACTTTTTTGCTCAGATACCAATTGTTGTAAAATTGGTAAAAAATTTTCTGCTGATAAAGGGGCTAAAGGTCGTCCGTAGCTGCCGAAAGTGCCGCCAGCATAAATAAGGTGAATAGGATCTGTGAGAGTCTTTTTCATAGCAGAAGAAGGCATATTATGAGCCGCAATAAATAAGGGTTTGATAAAAGAGAACAGTAAATGTTAAGCAGTGCCACAGTGCGGTAATAATAGATAGTATAAAGCGTAAATGCAAAAAAAATCAGCAACTATTCTCGTAATGAAAGAATGGTTGCTGATAAAGAAGTAAGAAGCTTTCTAAGCGGTGCGATTTAGAATCGCTTTTGCTTGGCGTTGTTGATCAATACTACCTTGAGCCATGACCTCTTTTAGTAAGCGTTTGGCACTATCGTATTCGCCAAGCTGTAGGTATTGATCTGCTAGATCTAGCGTTACTTGTTTGTTGTCTAAGGACCGTACAAAGTCAAAATCAGCGGAAAATTGCTCAGAGAATTCTTCAATAGGACTGGGCTCTTCAGAAGTAATACTTTCAACAGTAGTATCTTCAGGGTCTATCGAAACGATGGGAGCGGCCGATGTGGGATTTTCTGAAAAAGCGTCAAAATCAAAGTCGTCATCGATTAAAAAGTTATCATCGAACAAGGGTGAGCTGCTCTTTTGTTTGTCAGATTCTGCTTTAACAGTTGGCTCTTCAGGTTGTAGTTCAGGGTTTAGATCAGACTCTAAATCATGTGGGCTCCCAGAATCGTCTGGCTCATCAAGATCGTCAAAGGATAGAGTCAATCCACTGTCGTCTTCCTGAGTAAAGCCGTTATCCTCTGATTTATCTTCTAAATCACTGAAATCTAACACGAAATCATCGTTGTTGTCTTCGGTGCTGTCCATTTCGACACTGTCTACCTCGACGTATTCAGCATCACCAGATTCATTTGAAGTCAGTATTTGTTCTGAATAGTTGTTCTCTTTCTCAGGTTCGTCGAAACCAAAATCAAATTCGCTTAAATCAGTGGCTACGTCACTGTTAGTGGGTAAGGATAGGTTTTCATGATCGTCGAGTGTCGTAACAGGTGTTGTATTAGTGGTTGGTTCATTCAAACCATTCTCTAGGTCACCTTCTAGGTCGCTGAGCGTTGAATCAAAGTCGTTTTGGTTATTATCGACTGTAATATCAGCTGCCATCAAATCGCCAGAGAGTGAGAGGTTGTCTGTAGATGTATCCGTAGCAACGGCGTTGTCACTATTTTGTGTTATATCATCATTATGGATACTTCCTGAGCCGTCAGTTTGATTGGTAGGTAGACCAAAATCAAGCCCTTCAGAATGGTCTTGTCTCTCTGTTGAACCGTCTTGCGTGGTTAATTGATCTGGCTCTTCAAAGTACAATGAATGTAATTCATTTGCTGAGGCAACACTTTTTGGGTTGTTTTGAGCTGTTATGGAGTCATAAACTTTCTTAAAGTTATCTGGTTGATCCGTAATACCATATATACTCAGCAGTTGAAGTAGCATTTGGCTATCATTTGGCTATCATTTGGCTTTTGTTGCAGACCACGATTTAGCGCCTCTATCGCCTTGTCATGGCGTTGCTGATCCATAAAGCGTTGCGCAATAGAAACAGGATCAAACTTATTTTCGTTAGCCATACCGCTCGAAAGTGTTTTTTCATTTCTAGATATGGGTGACGTTGAACTAACTTTACTACTTGATCTGGCATGAGCTCGAGTCGAAGACGGCTGTGCTTTATTTTTGCGTAGTAATAAAATACCTACCAATAATATGACCACCAAACCAGCGATTATGTATAGTAAATTGTCCATTGTTACTCCAGCGCCTACGTTGACAGCATTTTGTACTGATCTATAAGGCAATTATTGATTGAGGAGACTGCTAGGCTAGCTTGCCAACCTACCAACCGACCGACTCTGCGTTTTAAGGTGGTAAGAGCGTCTGTGTATAATTAACTGATGACCTTTCGCCGCCGCTAATTTTATCTTATTACCACCCATACTACCATCACGACTAAAGATGAGTATCTAAGAGTCAGTTTTTTGTAGCGGCTTGTTTTAAGCGACAGGCGCCTGCGGAGTCTAGGCAGTATTTTTTAGCTTGTTTCATACATATCTAATGCGCTCGCGACCAAGTTATTTTCTTGCGCGATAATTCGTGAAATGCTCCACAAACTATCATTGCGCTGCACTTGATAGCTATCTAGAGTCGTATCGGATGCAGGGTTATTATCTAGGTTAGCTGCTGCAGTAACTAGATTGCTGTCGTTGGTTATGGGCACCAAAGGCGACGCCATCTCAGTATACTTGTTGGTGTTTGATTTTATCAAACGAGTAACCTGTATGTTGAGATTTTCTGAGGGGCTATCTGCAAGCGCTGTAATAAGCACAGATTTAGATGACGTTGGATTATGGTCTAGAGAGGCAGTTTTGCTAGCAGACGAAGCTTTATAAACTACATTATCGATAACGGTGTTACTAGTTACAATGTCGTGCAAGCGCCCGTCGTCCAAGCGTTTCATGGATTGTCGGTGGTTTTCATTGATATCAAACCCATGGCCAGTGCTCTTTGCCACAATACTCTTGCCCAGACGGCCGTTATCTAAGCGGCTAGTGTTATCAGCTTGATGATTACCAATATTGCTAGCTGATATAGGCGTTGAAGTTGCTGCAGATGCAGGCGACTTGACTGGCGCGGCATGGGCTGGAGCATTATTAGCTGCACTTTTGGCGATTAATGCCTCATTCATCGATGAGTGCTGGTCTGATAGATTTGGCGCTGATAATAGCGGTGGCGGTGCACCGTTTCTGACAGATAATGGTTGAGCTTTGCTCGTGCCTAGATGACCATTGTCGAAGCGGCTAGTGTTATCAGCTTGATGATTACCAATATTGCTAGCTGATATAGGCG
>NZ_JAKDUI010000185.1 GCF_030457785.1 Psychrobacter sp.
TGCAAAAGCATTACCCAAGCGTTTGATTGAAATACCTGAAATGCGCCGTATTCAGCATCTACACTTTATTGGCGTTGGTGGATCGGGTATGTGTGGTATCGCTGAGGTAATGAACAATCAAGGCTACGAAGTAAGTGGTTCTGACATCGCAGAAAGTGTCGTCACGAAGCGTCTGCAGCAGATTGGTATCAAGATATCGATTGGTCACGATTCTAAAAATATCGCCAATGCTGATGTCATCGTTGTCTCATCAGCGATAGACCGTAGCAATCCCGAAGTCAAAGCTGCTCTTGAAGCTCGTTTGCCAGTGGTGCGTCGTGCCGATATGCTGGGTGAATTGATGCGTTATCGTCATGGTATTGCCGTTGCTGGCGCGCATGGTAAAACCACAACGACCAGCCTGCTGACCACGATGATGGCAGAAGCAAAGCTAGACCCTACTTATGTGATCGGTGGAAAGCTCAACGCTTCAGGGAAGAATGCGGCACTTGGTAGTAGTCGTTACTTAGTGGCTGAAGCCGATGAGTCGGATGCCTCTTTTTTATCACTGCGACCGATGGCTGCGATCGTCACCAATATCGATCAAGACCATATGGAGACGTATGAAAACAGCTTTGATAAACTAAAAGCGGCCTATATTCAGTTTTTACAAAACATGCCGTTTTATGGTTTGGCAGTGGTATGCGGTGATGATCCAGAGTTATATGACATGATTGATGACATCGGCCGTCCGGTATCAACATTTGGTCTTGAGCCTTTCAATGATGTACAAGCGATAGACGTCGTTGCTGAAGGCACAAAAACTCATTTTACGGTACTACGACGCGACCATGAACCACTGCATCTGACGTTAAATATTCCTGGCATTCACAATGTTTACAATGCGCTTGCTGCTATCACGATGGCGACGGATGAAGGCGTAGATGACGAGGCAATCAAGCGTGCGCTACAGAAGTTTGAAGGCGTTGGACGTCGTTTTGAGCAGCATGCTTCAGTCAGCATCGACGACGGTGATGTGTTGTTAATTGACGATTATGGGCATCATCCAAAAGAAGTCGATGCCACAATTAAAGCGGCACGACAAAGCTTCCCTGACCGTCGTTTAGTGATGTTGTTTCAGCCGCATCGTTATAGCCGTACGCGTGATTGCTATGATGATTTTGTCGAAGTGCTGTCGGAGGTTGATGAGTTATTGTTGTTAGATGTTTACTCGGCAGGTGAAAGCCCGATCCTTGGCGCGGACACCAAATCATTGGCGCGTAGTATTCGGTTGCGCGGCGAAGTTGAACCGACGATTATTGATAAAGATAACTTAGCACCTACTATGCAGCGTTTATTGCAAGCCAATGACATGCTGATCACGCAGGGTGCTGGTAATGTAGGGCAAATAGCGACTGACTTAGCCGCAAACAACCTTTATCTTCAGTGAGCCAAAAGACTTTTAGGAAACGCTTTCATGACGACAGATAACCATCAAGATAACACTAACAATAAGAGTGAGGGTATTGATGCTGCTGACAATAAAGCTTCTATTGTCAATCCAGAACCGGCTATTGCAGCCGCTGCAGTGGCAGAGAAAAACGCTATGAAAGATAACGCTATGAAAACCAATGAATCAGACCAGGGTATATCAGATAATATGACGACTAGCAAAGTAAAAAATGCGAGTGAATTTGGTAAAGTGGCTGTCGTTTATGGCGGTAGCAGCAACGAGCGAAGTGTATCTTTAGATAGTGGTGCCGCGGTCTTGTCAGCACTACAAAACCAAGGTGTTGATGCCACTCATTTTGATCCTAAACATCAAGACGTTACCGAGCTGCGTGAATATGATCGTGTATTTAATGTACTGCATGGACGTGGCGGTGAAGATGGCTTGCTACAGGGTGTCTTGCAATGGTTCGATATTCCACAGACAGGCTCAGGCATTCTCGCTTCAGCACTAGGCATGGATAAAGTTCGAACCAAGCAGCTATGGCAAGGTTGTGGTTTGTCAACGGCACCATTCTCATTGCTTAAAGCTGATACTGATTGGCAACAGGTGGTAAATACATTGGGTCTACCACTTATTATCAAGCCAGTCCATGAAGGCTCAAGTATTGGCATGACCAAGGTAAACAACCTGGATGAATTACCTGCTGCCTATGCCACAGCAGTTCAGTGCGGCGATGAAGTGATGGCAGAACGCTGGATTACCGGTCGTGAGTTTACGATTATCATCATTGATGATGAGTCCTATCCTGTGATTCGACTAGAACCTGCTGATATTACAAACTTTTATGATTTTGAAGCCAAGTATAACCGCAATGACACGAGTTATTATATTCCGTGTGGTCTGAGTGAAACAGAAGAAAAGCATTTACAAGACTTGAGTTTAGCGGCATTCCGCGCTGTTGATGCAACAGGGTGGGGGCGCATCGATGCTATGCAAGACAAGGCGGGTAACTTTTGGCTTCTTGAGATTAACACGGTGCCTGGTATGACCAGCCATAGTCTGGTGCCGATGGCAGCTAAGGCACGTGGTATGGATTTCGACACGTTGTGCTGGCATATTTTAGCTCAGACGGTATAGTCGAATATTATAAATTTCTTAGTGATAAGTGGCTTGGTGATAAATATCAGCTGAATATTTGGCTGTATCTCAAATGATACTGTTGAATAGTGATTAGTCACATATAAAAAGCAGTACCTGAAACGAATGATTGTATCACTAGGCCTGCTGCAACATGGTGTCATGTAAACTTGTGTAAATTCGTTGCCACCACTGAGGCTTGGGCTATTGTTTGACCAAAAAATGCGTTAGTATTGTATGGACTGGGTTAATTTAGCGAAAATTATGTTATTTTATGAATATATGTCATAAGTCGTTCATAAACTGAGAAGAATGTTACGTTTTAACTGGAATAAAACTGTCACACATATCGTTTTAATCCAAGATTTTGATATTATACCATTTTAATAACTTCCTACGATAAGCTAGCAAGTTTACATCAATAGATAGCATGAACAGTTTTATGCAAGTATAGGGACGAAGGTCATCATGGCTCAAACTGTCAACGAGGTAACTGACTTGATGAGTGGTAAAACCCGTCGCCCTAACTCTGGTTTTCAAGTACCAACACCTGTGAAATATTTTTTTATGGTACTGGTGTTGGCTTTATTGATACTAATTTTGATCATGGGTGGCAAAGCATTGCGTGATGCACCCCCAGCTGCCATTCATGTCAGCAACCAAGATTTAACCGTGACTCAGCATCGCGTATTAAGTCAAACGATGGAACAGCAACAAATTAGTAGCTTTTTTACCTCTGATTTGCAAGCGCTAAGAGATATTGCAGTTGGTTTGGCTTGGGTTGACCAAGTTAGTGTTTCTCGTGATTGGCAGCGAGGTATTGTCATCAAAGCCTTGCCAAAACAAGCAGTGGCCAACTTTGGTACGGAGCGGTTGGTAGATGCAAAAGGTGCTGTCTTTGTTCCAGCCGACAGTAGAGACCTGACGCAAGAGCGTTTTGCTACTCTGCAAGGTGAGAGGTCTCAAGCACCTGTCATTATGCAGCAGATGCAGCAGGTCAATGATTGGTACGCACCGCTCGACATACAAGTTGAAGATATAATCCTGTCGCCTAGGATGACATGGCTAATTCGTTTTGACAGTGGGCTGCGTGTTATCGTAGATAATGAAGATACCGCTCAAAAACTACTAAACCTTAGCCAGTTGCTTGGTAATCAATTGAGTAGTCGTCGAGACGAAATACAATCAGTAGACTTACGCTACAAGAATGGTTTTACTATTTCTTGGGATATGGCTCAGTCAGCACAGCCTAATCAGCCATGATAAATGGGCGTGGGTGGCGCCTGTTAGGGAATATATAAGTACCTGTCCTAAAGCTGTGTATCCAAGATGCAGTATAAAAGTGTGACGTATTAGCGTAGCGATAGTGCTTTTTTTAATGATTTAATGGAGACATCATTTGCTCTCCTGTTTAGCGATAATTTGTTTAGTGCCATGAAAAATACCGAAAACCTTGTTGTTGTCCATCTAAGCGCCACGGCTGTCTATGTCGTCATTGGTAACGTCGTCTCTGCGGAAGATATTCGTATATTGGGCGTGGGACAAGTAAAGAATAGTGATTTTTATCAAGGCCAAATAACACATCGCGAACGTCTGCAAGGTGCTATCAAGCAAGCCATTCAAGAGGCTGAAGATACTGCAAACTGCCGCGTGCATAGTGTTTGGTTGACGCTTGCAACTCCAGAATTACTGAGTCGTAACAGTGCTGGCGAGGTGCGGGTTGAGGGTGAAGAGGTGCGTGCTCAAGACATGGTGCAAGCCCTGTCCAATGCTAAGTCACGTGATTTGTCATCTGAGTATTACTTGATGCATTGCTGCCAGCAAGGTATTTATGTCGACGATCAAGATTTTATGGTAGATGACGCAATTGAAATGATGGCAAGTAACATCACCGTGATGTATCACATGATGATGATGCCAGTAGCAAGTCGCCAAAATATCCAAAACTTATTACAGAGATGTGACGTTGGGATTGACCATATCGTTTTCGATGCAGTGACCAGTGCTGAATATAGCTTGATGAGTGACGAACGCCAGCAGGGTGTTTGTTTGGTAGATATTGGCGCCAGTACCACAAGTATCTGTGTGTATAAAGAAAATAAACTGATTTTCACCCACTGCATTCCAACGGGCAGCCATGAAGTAACGATGGATATTTCTGCTGATTTTGGTATTTCGATGATAGAAGCGGAAAAGCTCAAAAAGACGCACGGCACGGTTGATATTCATAGTGTCGACCCGAGCACGTTTTTTATATTCAAGCCACAAGGTTCGAGTGATGAGATGAATATTGGCACGTATAACTTAGCTCGCATAATTGAAGCGCGTTATGTACAGATATTCACGGAAGTTGCTCGTCAATTACATGAAGCTGACTTGATAGGTTACATTGATAAAGGCATTGTTTTGACAGGTGGTGGTACTGTTATCAAGGGTATGATACCTTTTGCCAAAAAATTGTTAAAAATGCCAGTGGTATTGACCAATACTCATCCTGCAATCAGCGCGCACAATCACTTCAATAATGATGAGTCGTTTAAACATTTAAACACTCAGGTCAACGATCGTGCTTATCAGACGGCCTTTGGTACATTATTGTATAGCCAAAGCGAGCAGTTTCGTCGTAGCGAAAAAAGTGAACCGGAAGCAATTAAAAATAGCCGTGTATCAGGTGTTTTCCACAATGCTGGTCAACGCTTTGCTAACGTATTAAAAAAGATATTATGACGTGACTATCAAAGTTGATGAGCATCGGTCAGCTAATGATTAACAGACAGTCAATAAAGTACTATTATACGTAATACCCAATATTTAATACTCAATACC
>NZ_JAKDUI010000186.1 GCF_030457785.1 Psychrobacter sp.
AGCTACCGCTAGTCGGTGGCTTTTTTTATATTGAATTATCTAACGATAACAAAGCACATTTCGTTGTCTAAATATTCAAGTCATTGATAAAACCAGCTCTAAACTCACCATTATCTTTCGTTTTTATTTAAAAGCTGTTATTTGAAAGCTAGTATTTAAAAGCTATTAAGTAAAAAGTAGTTTGGCGAAAAGTAGCTAGGTTAAAATAGTTATGAGTAGCTATAGAAAGTAACCACGTAAATGGTTTGCAATATTTGGTCAAACCCCTACAATTAATAGTCTGTTTTAATCAGGAACGATGCGTCTTATGACTACCCCTGCTGCCACCAACGATTTGTCGGCGCTACCGACCATGCCTTCTGAGCTCAGCGAGCTGAATGAATCCCAGTTGAATGACTTCGCCAGTGCTGCTGAAGCGTTGATCTTACAAATATCCGATGCACGTACGCTACAAGATCTGCGTGTACAGTTGACAGGTAAGAAGAGCCAACTGACAGGTTGGTCAAAGCAGATGGGCAAGCTAAGTGCCGATGATAAAAAAACCTATGGTGGCTGGCTGCATGGAGTGCGTAGCCGTATTCAACAGGCACTGACAGATATGCAGCAGCAGCTAGAGATAGCCGCACTGAATGCCAAGTTGGAAAGTGAACGCATTGATATCACTTTGCCTGCTCGTGGTGGTCAAAAAGGTCACCTACATCCCGTCACTATGATCACCCAGCGCATGCAGCAGTATTTTGTGCAAGCGGGCTTCAATGTCGCAACAGGACCTGAAGTCGAGAGCGATCACTATAATTTTGAAGCGTTAAACATCCCATCGCACCACCCAGCCCGCGCGATGCACGATACGTTTTATTTCGATGCTCACTATTTATTGCGTACGCATACTAGCCCAGTGCAAGTCCGTACCATGGAAAACAATGAACCACCGATTCGGATTATCTGTCCAGGCCGTGTTTATCGTAACGACTCAGATCAGACCCACTCGCCGATGTTTCATCAGTTAGAAGGGCTGATGGTGACCGAGTCGAGCACCTTTGCTGAGCTAAAAGGGTTGATCAGTGAGTTCTTAGAAGCCTTCTTTGCTAAAGAATTGACCGTTCGCTTCCGCCCGTCTTTTTTCCCGTTTACCGAGCCTTCTGCTGAGGTAGATATCCTAGACGATAATGGTAAATGGTTAGAGGTGATGGGCTGCGGTATGGTTCATCCACAAGTGCTGACAAACTGTGGTATTGATTCTGAGAAGTATACAGGCTTTGCTTTTGGCATGGGTATCGAGCGTTTTGCGATGCTCTATTACGGCATTGATGATCTGCGCTTGTTTTTCCAAAACGACGTGCGCTTCTTAAAGCAGTTTGGCTAGATTTGCTGTTGTTGATATGACAGGTTAATAGTCCTACCTTTATTCTAAAATCTTTATTCTAAAATCTTTATTATAAAATTCTGATCCGAGATATTTATGAAAATTAGCGAACAGTGGTTACGTCAATGGGTGAACCCTAACAATACCAGTGAGCAATTGGCTGAACAACTTACTATGGCCGGGCTAGAGATTGACGATCGCTTTGCAGTTGCTCGCGCTTTTAGTGGTGTGGTGGTAGGCGAAGTGATGAGTGTCGAGCAGCATCCTGATGCCGACAAGTTGCGAGTCACACAGGTAAATATTGGTGAGGCTGAACCGTTACAAATTGTTTGCGGTGCGCCCAATGTCACGGTAGGTATGAAAGTACCAGTGGCAACCATTGGTGCAGTATTACCGAGTGACGATAGCAAAGGCTTTAAAATTAAAAAGAGCAAACTGCGCGGCGTTGCTTCAAACGGCATGTTGTGCGGTGCTTCGGAAATTGATTTAGTCGATGATATCGATGGTCTGCTTGAGCTACCAGAAGATGCGCCAATTGGTACCGATATCCGTGAGTATCTTGGATTAGACAATCAGATTTTGGATATCTCTATCACGCCAAACCGTGGTGATTGTTTTAGTGTCCGTGGTGTTGCACGTGAGATGTCGGTTATCAATGATTTGCCGATGCAGCAGCCGGAGATAAATAGTGACATAGCGGTCACGGATAACAACGAAACGAATACGGTGACGGTGAGTGCAAGCGAGGCATGTCCACGCTATTTGTTACAGTCGATCAGTAACATAGATCGCAGTATCGAAACCCCCAAGTGGATGACAGATGCACTCGTTCAGTCAGGACTACGTTCACACAACTTTTTGGTTGATGTGACGAACTACGTGTTGATGGAACTTGGTCAACCTCTACATGCGTTTGATGCTGATACGATCAAAGGTGACATCGTGGTGCGCTTGGCTCAGCCCGAAGAAACATTGACTTTATTAAACGAGCAAACTGTCTCTCTAACTGGTGATGAGTTGGTTATTGCTGATGATGAAGGCGCGCTTGCCCTTGCGGGAATCATGGGTGGTCAGCGTAGTAGTGTGACTGACAGTACGACCAATATCGTGTTAGAGAGTGCCTTTTTTAGTCCGCTGGCAATAGCAGCGCGCGCACGCCGTTTTGGTTTGCATACCGATGCATCACAGCGTTTTGAACGTGGGGTGGATTTTGAGCTGCCACAGTTAGCACTGGCACGTGCTTGTGACTTGATTACTAGCATCACTGGTGGTCAGGCCGGACAGGTAGTGACGGTAGAAAGCCCTGAGCAGTTGCCAGTACGCGCTCCGATTACATTACCAATTGCTAAAGTTCGAGATGTGATTGGTATTGAGATTGAGACATCAGAGATGGTGCGCATCTTGACGCAATTAGGCTTTGAAGTAGAACAGCAAAGTGACGTACTCGTTTGTGTGCCACCGTCTTATCGATTTGATATGAGTATCAAAGAAGATTTAATCGAAGAAATTGCCCGTATTTATGGTTATGACAATATTCCAAGCGTCCTACCACATTTGCAGGTGAGCATGGATTATGATGACACGGCCGACTTGACACATGAGATGAAGCTGGCGTTGGTCGATAACGGTTATATGGAAGCGATTAGCTTTAGCTTTAGTGATGCGAAGCTTGAAACCTTGCTCGATGATGAAGCGTTGGGAGAAGTATTAGCACTGGCAAACCCTATTTCTAGCGATTTGGCCGTCATGCGTCGTACTTTGCTGTCTAGTTTGTTGCCTTGTGTACAATACAATCTGAATCGTCAGCAACCGCGGGTACGTTTCTTTGAAACAGGTCTTAGCTTCGTCGGTCAAAGTGTTAGTGACTTGGTACAAACGCCTAGTATGGCTTTTGTAGCAGTCGGTGATATTTGGGATGAACAGGCCTACGAAAATCGTGCATTGGACTTTTATGATCTGAAGCATGATATCGAACAGCTAATACCCGCCCAAATCGATCGCTCACGTATCCGTTATGAGCGTAGCGCTTTGAGATTTTTGCACCCTGGCCAAAGTGCCAAATTATATATTGATGATACTTACGTTGGTTGGTTGGGTCAGCTACATCCGAACACTGCCAAGCAGCTGGATTTGCCAAAAACATGGGTGGCGCAGTTGTCACTTGCTCCGCTAATCAGTCTGGCTCGTGAGCAACAAGCAATTACGACGCCTAGTAAGTTCCCGCAAGTACGTCGTGATATTGCCATCTTGGTAGACAGTGATATCAGCTTGCAGACTTTAGAATCGACGATACGATCGGCGGCAGGTGAGCTCTTGACAGATCTGAGATTATTTGACGTTTATCAAGGTGACAATGTACCAGCAGGGCAACGCTCGTTGGCTTTTGCACTGGTTTGGCAAGATGCTACGCAAACGTTATCTGATGAAGCGATAAAAACAGCCACTGATAAAGTGGTGCAAGCGTTAACGGAACAGCATTCAGTGCAGTTGCGCGATAGCTAACATTTAAACTCAAAAATACCATGCTCTGTAGCCTTTTTATACATTAGGCTATGGAGCATTGTCATTCATAACATGCAATAAAATGAGTTAAGTGGTTATTAATAAAGGAAATTATTTCAGTAGTTGTTAAAAAGACAGTAAAAAACCTTTATAATGACCGACATCCTTTTTCAAACCGCTGAACCAAGATATTCGACATCACGACATAGCATAGGAGTCGCACTGTGAGCACTTTGACTAAATCTGATATGATTGAGCACTTGATGAGTCATCTGAACCTAACCAGACAAGACAGTCGTTGTTTAGTAGAGCGCTTTTTTGATGAACTATCAGAGAGTTTGATCGATGGCAAAGAAATCAAGCTTTCGGGCTTTGGTAATTTTGAACTTAAAGATAAAAATAGCCGTCCGGGTCGTAATCCCAAGACTGGCGAACCAGTTGCCGTCTCTGCACGACGTGTGGTGACTTTCAAAACAGGGCAGAAGTTCCGTCAACAGGTTGATGAGCGATTGTTTGATGCTTAATGCAGATTTAGGCATTAGTTTTAGTCACAGCATTAATGACAATATTGATGACGGTATTTATGAGTATTAGTGGCTAAAGAATTTGTTTTGGGCATGGAAGTTACGTGCTTTGTGCAGAGGGCAAAAGCAATGCTGTAATGTTTGTTTGCGTTACAGCAATAGTTAGAGGATAGGTGTTAGCGTCCTATTGGTCACAATCAATAAATAGCAGACAGAAAAAAAGAGAGCATAGGCTCTCTTTTTTTTCAGTACTATTGTACGAACAATAAGATTACTGAGCTTCTTCTTCAACTACTACAACTTCGTCGTCAGCAGCTTCAACAGCTTCAGCTTCGCCGTCTACAGGAACTTCAGCTTCCACTTCTTCAGGAGCGAGCATCTCTTCAGCGTCAGCGATGTCAGCTTCAGCTTCGGCAACAGCGGCTTCAGTATCTTCAGCAACAACTTCGCCGTCTTCAACAGCTTCAGTCATTTCTGCTTCAGCGTCTTGCACTTCTTCTTGCGCGTCTTGTAAGTCGTCAGCAGCTTCTTCAGTGTTGCTGCTGCAAGCAGCTAGGCCCATAGAAGCAGTCATGATACCAGCTAAAGCAAGTAATTTAATGTTCATAGTTTTTTCTCCGGAAAATGAAATAAGCGATAACAGTAGCCGTAACCAATCGCTAAAAAGGGTGAATTCCGAATTTTTTCGGAGTTCAACTAGATTTAGTTACTACTACTCAGCTTCCACGCATTCTATAGGGTTTTAATTTGCAGGGGAAGTATTTGTACAATTGAGTAACAATAAAATTGCAAGTTTCACTCTACATTTCATACCTATTACATAATACAGAAGTATAAAGCGTAAGATTTTAGAGTCACAAACCCATAGCTGGTAAGCTCACGCTATTCTAAAGACTCATGCGGCCTTATATTGTTAGTTATGTGTTCATGTTGTGTATGACTTCCATTTGATATTAGGACTTACGCAAAACCAGAGATATATTGCCAACCTAAAGCATAGCGTAGT
>NZ_JAKDUI010000187.1 GCF_030457785.1 Psychrobacter sp.
CTAGGTCTTTTTTTCACCTTGCATTTGGTATTGCACTTCATGTGTTAATCTAAGTTTTAAAAAAATATCATCAAATGGTTTATCGGCGTGATAGGCCCCATCCTAACAAAATTAACCAAATAATTGTAGGCAAGTTCGTTAGACCTTTGTCGTTGCTATATTTAACTAGCGCGATTTAACTGGCGCAGTTAGGCGGACTTGACCGCTACTTGATGTTTGTTCCAAGACTCGATGGCATCACTCAGCTGTTCGTCCATCATATCTAACACCTCGGGTACACATTTTCCTTTTCCATTAATCAATACAAACTTGGTCATACCAACCCCCATCAACTGGTGTTTTACAAAAAAACGTGTTTCGAAATAAATGTATTTTTTATCCCAACCTACCAACTTGCTATTTACACTCATTTTATCCAAGAACTTAATTTCTTTAAGATAGACCATCTCTTGCATAGCAATAACCCATCCTAGGTTTTTGATACCTTTTTGATGACAGCAAGTCATTAACCATTGGGTAATATTTAACTCAATAAAAGATAGATAACGGTAATTGGGTAAGTGATGACGAAAACCCATATCATGTGGCAGTATTCGATAAGAACGAACTGTTGGTGTGGTTAAAGTTTCGATTGCCAAATGCTCGCTGACAGACTGTTGTTTGAGCTGCTGCTTGAGCAGATTAACCATAATGAAAAAGCGTATCAACATGTTCATAAGTCGCTCTCTTAACCTCTATTTTAGAGGTTGTATCGTTGAATATAAATTCTGCGTACCTTAACGTAAAAAAAGCCACCTCGGTGACTTTCTTTACTTAATAGTTTATCTTATAGCTTAATGACCACCGCCGTTGATACTGCGCACCATCTCTTCTACCATTTTTTTCGCATCGCCAAATATCATCATGGTTTTGTCCATATAGAACAGACTGTTATCCAACCCTGCATAACCAGTGCTCATTGAGCGTTTGATGACCATGACTGTCTGCGCCTTACTCACTTCTAAGATAGGCATACCAAAAATAGGTGACGCTGGATCATCTTTTGCAGACGGGTTTACCACATCGTTGGCACCAATGACCAAGACCACATCTGTACTGGCAAAGTCGGAGTTGATTTCATCCATCTCTAGGATGTCATCATAAGGCACATCCGCTTCGGCCAATAGCACGTTCATGTGCCCTGGCATACGACCGGCAACTGGATGAATCGCAAAGCGAATATTCACCCCTTCCTCTTTTAGTAACTCGTACAACTCTTTTACGGCATTCTGTGCACGACCTTGAGCCATACCGTATCCTGGCACGATGACTACGTTACTGGCATTGGACATCAAGAACCCTGCATCTTCTGCTGAACCAGCCTTGTAGTTTTTGGGTGCGCCATCGTCATCGCCTGCTGCGACTGCCGACGTACCCATACCACCAAATAGTACGTTTAACAGTGAGCGATTCATGGCTTTACACATAATATAAGACAAGATCGCACCTGATGAACCAACGAGTGATCCTGCGATAATTAGCATCGAATTGCCAAGCGTAAATCCAATCCCTGCCGCTGCCCAACCCGAAAATGAGTTCAGGAGCGATACTACCACGGGCATATCACCACCACCGATTGGGGCAATCCACATCCAGCCAAATACCACGGCAATCACTGCCATCGCATAAAACGCAGGTAGTGAGTCAGTAACAAAGTACACACCGCCAAAACCAATCATCGCAATGAATAAAATCACCTGCACAGGTTTGACCCAGCCGCCAACCAATGTTTTAGCCCATCCCTTTGCAGCCAACTTACCAAAAGCAAAGACCGACGCCGAGAAAGTAATCGCACCGATGAAACAACCGATAAACAGCTCAACACGGGCAACCGCGCCATGCTGCTGTTCGGTATGCAACACCGTTGCTAAGGCAATCGCGACCGCAGCCAAACCGACAAACGAATGCATCAAAGCAACTGTCTCTGGCATTTGAGTCATCGCAACTGTTTTTGCCTTCCACATGCCGACGATAGCACCCAGTACCATCGCACCGATGATCAGCCAAAGCACAGGACCTTCCGCTAGGAAGAACGTGGTGATAACTGCAATGGCCATAGCCGCCATACCAAAACGATTACCACGAATAGCTGTCTTTGGACTGGATAAACCGCGTAAAGTTAAGACAAAAAGAATCGCACCAACCAAGTAAAACCAATCGGCATTGGTCGAAATAAAATGAGTTAAGTCGCTCATGCGTCACCTCCAGCGTCATTGGTCACTGGGGCTTTTTTTTCCTTGGGTTTAAACATGGCAAGCATGCGCTCGGTAACAGCAAAACCACCGAAAATATTAATGCTGGCTAAAAATACAGCAAATGCACCCAGCAAACTGGTTGGCGTAAACATTGAACCATCAATATTTACGGTCTGCAGCATCGCACCAACGATGACAATACTCGATAAGGCGTTAGTCACCGCCATCAAGGGTGTATGCAACGCTGGAGTCACACCCCAAACGACGTAGTATCCAACAAAAATAGCGAGCACAAACACCGTAAAAATCGCGACAAATGGTGTATTGCTCATGGCTGCACCAGCCGGGGCTGCAACTAAAATAGTGGAAATCATCCTTTTCTCCTAAAATATATTCGTGACTGACAAATGTATGACAATAAATAATCAAACCCTAGCGCTTAGCCAGACGTACCTGATTATCATGTGTCACTGCCAGTGCTCCCTGAATCTCGTCTTCCATGTCTAATTGAAGTGCCAAATCACTACCTGTGACTTCATTTTTTATAGTGCCGTTCTCTGAATTGTCATCTGTGGCTGTGGGCGCAATTAAGGTCGTGATGAAATTCACTAAATTATTGGCATATAAATCCGAAGACTGCGCGGCAAGCATGGAAGGTATATTGGCTGCACCAACGATACGAACGCCATTGTCTGTGGTCGTAGTTTGGTTTGGTACACTGCCTTCTACGTTACCGCCTGTTCCAGCTGCCATATCAATCAGTACTGAACCTGCTTTCATCTTGTCAAGCGTCGCTTGATGTACTAAGCGTGGTGCTTGACGACCTGGAATCTGTGCCGTCGTTATCACGATATCAGCATTACTGAGTGCCTTATCTACTACAGCTGCTTGGTCTTTTATATACTGCTCAGATGGCGTCCAAGCATAGCCGCCCGTTGCTTTAGACTTTTCTGACTCTTCCTCACTCATCGGTACATCAAGCCATTTACCACCAAGCGACTCGACTTGCTCTTTTGCAGCAGGGCGCAAGTCACTGGCCTCCACCACTGCACCCAAACGCTTCGCTGTCGCAATCGCTTGTAGACCTGCAACACCCACACCTAAGATAACAACTTTGGCTGGCTTGACCGTACCTGCGGAAGTCATAAACATAGGAAAGGGACGCGAGTACTCATTGGCCGCTAGTAAAACTGCTTTATAACCGGCAAGATTGGCTTGTGATGACAATATATCCATATTTTGCGCACGTGACAGAGTGCGCGGTAACAGCTCCATAGCAAAGGCTGTGACTCCTTTGGCAGCATAAGTATCGAGTTGAGTATTGCGATATGGATCGAGCATACCAACAACAATCTGACCAGAGGACAAACCGTCAACCGCGTCGACAGGCAGATCATGCACGGTGGCAATAATCTTAGATTGGCTGATTACCGCCATACCGTTTTTGGCAATACTCGCGCCGGCGCTCTGATACATCTCATCAGAATAGTAGGCTGCTTGACCCGCACCTGACTCGATGACGACCTCAAACCCAAGTTTAGACAGTTTTTTTACCGCGTCTGGGGTTATCGCGACGCGGTGCTCGCTCGCGACATCTGCACTGATTACACCTATTTTCATACCGTATCCTTACTTACGTCTAATGACCTCACTCGCGCCTTTCCTACTTTTGCTGTCCTCAGCGCACTTTTTCAAAAATACGTGGGACGCAAAGTCTCAGTCACAAGTGCTCCAATATTGATTGTCAAACGACCATCAATTTAATAAATGATGGACATATTATCATCATGCGGTTTTATTATAAATAAGAAATAAACAAAGTTCCGGTAATATCCATGACTCGCAAGTAAAATTTAGAGTTTGGTATTTCGTCTTTTATCATAACTTTTCATTTTTTATCATTATTTTTATTCCTATCAACTTTTATTCCTATCGACGGATAGAGCATGTCACCACTTCAAACGTACTAATAAAAATGTCACCGCTCTAGAGGTGCTAATAAAAATGAAAGACACACCATCGACATTTACAGACTGTAAGCCAATGCCAAACTCGGAGCTCACGCCAAAAAGATAATACTGCTATCCGAAAACCACGGTAAAATCATGTATATCAATCCACAAGGTCGTTTTTCATTCGACAGCCATGCTCTTATTTTGAAAACAGTCATAAAAAAGGTATCCTTTAGACTAAAGACACCTCTTGATAAGTTACTCACTGATGCACTATAAAAAGGAATAACAATGTATTTTTTACTCTCCCCTGCCAAGTCTTTGAATGAAAAAGATGAGCCCCCTGTCAACCTAGGCCATTATTACAGCCAACCTGAGCTTATTGAGCACTCGCAAGCACTGATGAAAATATTGAAATCGAAAGAGCCAATTGACCTACAAGAGCTGATGAGTATTTCTGATGATTTAGCTCAACTCAATGCCAAGCGCAATCAACAATGGAACTGGAGCAAAGAACAACCATTCGCTGATGACGATGCTCATAACCCAGCCAAACCTGCCGGTTACTTGTTTGACGGGGATGTCTATACAGGCCTTGGTATGTATCAGATGGATAAAAATACAGCTATCTACGTCAACGAACACTTAGGTATTTTGTCTGGTCTCTATGGTGTGCTAAAGCCCTTAGATTTAATCCTTCCGTATCGATTAGAGATGGGCACCAAACTAAAAAATGAGCGTGGTGATAATTTATACGAGTTTTGGGGCGAAGAAGTGACGAACGTAATCAATGCTCGTATGGCTGATAGCGATGACAAGGTTCTGATCAACCTCGCTTCCAATGAGTACTTTAAATCGGTAAAGAAAAAATCAGTGGAGGCAGACATCATCACGCCACGATTTGAAGATGAAAAAAATGGCAAATACAAAGTGATTAGCTTTTATGCCAAAAAAGCACGTGGATTGATGGTCAAGTATGCCGCTGATAATAAGCTGACTCGTGCTGAGCAATTAAAACAGTTTGACTTGGCAGGCTACTATTATGTCGATGAACTGTCTGATGATAAAACGTGGACGTTTAGACGGGATGAGACAAGTCAGTAGCATTTAAAATTTTTATTGAGCGCATGAAAAACCCCGATAAGCCAAAGCCTATCGGGGTTTTCTAACTCGGTCGAATAAAAGTCCCGCACTACTTGGAATAT
>NZ_JAKDUI010000188.1 GCF_030457785.1 Psychrobacter sp.
CGTTACTTTAATCAAAATCTCTTATCAGCTGTCCTAAATTAGTTGACCACTACAAATAGCCTTGAAAAGCAGTGCATGACGAGCATTGATGGTTAAAAATAGTAGACCTTGCGAGCGGTGTAAGCTCTGTGGTCTAAGACCTAAAAGATATAGAAATTAAGAGTTAAAACACCGCCCCATGAAATACATTCAGGAAAAAGCCTCCAACGATAACGTCAGAGGCTTTTTCTAAAACATTTTTGAGGCAGCGGACAATGATGCAGATCTAGAGCAACCGCCAACGACTGATGGTTCTATTCGCTGTCGTCGCTATCGTCTTCTTCATCACTACTATCAGTCTGTGCCGCACGATCAGTTACCGCGTCAATGTCTGTCTGCTTTTGACCTTCGACTTCAAACGTCCCGTCTTCTTTCATAACTTCGACGAGTTCGTCGTCACCTTCTTCGTGCTCCACACGTGCCATGGCAACGAGCTTTTCTTCTTTTGAAAGACGAATCAGCGTCACACCCTGAGTGTTACGACCAGAACTGGCGACGTGCTCAACTGGTGTACGAACCAATGTCCCTTTATCTGAGATCAAAATAATATCATCAGTAGAGTCAACTTTGGTAGCTCGAACCAGTGCACCGTTACGCTCGCTGGTCTTAATGGCGATGACACCGCCGCCGCCACGATTTTGCGTATTGAACTCATCGATGAAAGTACGTTTACCAAAGCCGTTTTCACATGCGATGAGTATCTCACGCACGTCATCTTCGATAACAACCAATGATTTGATAAATTCATCATCGGCTAAACGCATACCACGAACGCCTTTAGCTGTACGCCCCATCGCACGAGCGTCATTCTCATCAAAACGAATGGCCTTACCACTTGAGGCAAACAACATGACTTCTTGGCTACCATTGGTGATACGCACACTCACCAGCTTATCACCATCTTCTAATCCAACCGCGATCAAACCATTAGAACGAATATTAGCAAACTGTTTCAGCTCTACCCGCTTCACAGTACCATTCGCGGTGGCAAAAAAGACAAATGGCGCTTGTGCTGAAGTGCTCAATTCTAGCGACTCATCACTATCTTCTGATGTTTCCACTTCCTCTTTGCCAGGTTCTTCTACTGTTTTTGGAATAGGCAGTATCGTTGTCACCGTCTCATCATTGTCTAAACCAATGAGATTAACCAATGGACGGCCACGTGCACCGCGACTGGCAATCGGTACTTCAAACCCGCGTAGACTAAAGACACGTCCGCTATCAGTAAAACACAGTACCGTTGCATGTGTAGAGGTCACAATCAGATGATCAATCACATCATCTTCTTTCATTGCCGTTGCAGACTTGCCTTTCCCGCCGCGTTTTTGCGCGACATAGTCATCAATCGGCTGGGTTTTTGCATAGCCGGTACGTGAGACCGTCATGACAACCGTTTGCTCAGGAATGAGGTCTTCACGATTGAAATCCATGCGCGAATCGATAATGTCTGTACGACGCTCATCACCGAAATTATCACGGATCTCAATCATCTCATTAGAGATAATAGTCATTAACTTATCAAAGTCGCCAAGGATGGATTCTAAATGGGCGATTTCACGCAATAAGTCTTGGTACTCTTCGGTCAGCTTATCTTGCTCAAGACCCGTTAGACGATGCAGCTGCATGTCCAAAATCGCATTGACCTGCTCAAGTGACAAACGATAGCGCTCATCGTCTTCGATAAGACCAAAGGGTGCTTTAGGGTCTTCACCTTCGATGAATTCAGGTCGTACTGACTGACTACCTGCCGCAGTCAGCATCGCCACCACGCTACCCGAGCCCCATGTATTTTCTAATAGACTTTCACGCGCCATACCTCGGTTTGCAGAAGCTTTAATCGTGGCGATGATGTCGTCAATATTTGCCAGTGCTACGGTCAAACCTTCGAGCAAATGACCACGTACACGAGCTTTATTTAATTCGTAAATCGTACGACGTGTCACCACTTCTTGGCGGTGACGGACAAAAGCAGCGATAAGCTGACGCAAGGTCAATAGCTTTGGCTGACCATTATCGAGCGCCACCATGTTGATACTGAAGCTAGACTCGAGCGGTGTTTGTAAAAACAAGTTATTGACGATGACTTCAGCTGTCTCACCGCGACGCAAGTCAATCGCGATACGCATACCGTCTTTGTCAGACTCGTCACGAATCTCAGTGATGCCTTCGATCTTTTTGTCACGCACCAACTCTGCAATACGCTCAATCAATTTGGCTTTATTGGCTTGGTAAGGGACTTCAGTAAATACAATGCGCTCGCGATCACGATTGACCCCAGTTTCACTCATCGGTTCGATATGATAACGACCACGTATGTGTAAACGACCTTTACCGGTACGATAAGCATCTAAGATACCCGCGCGGCCATAGATAATGCCACCTGTCGGAAAGTCAGGACCCGAAATGTGTGACATCAGCTCTTCAGCCGACACTTGCGGGTTTTTAGCATAAGCCAAGCAGGCATTGATCACTTCGGTTAAGTTGTGCGGTGCCATGTTGGTCGCCATACCAACTGCAATACCAGTCGCACCATTAACCAACAAGTTAGGAATACGCGCTGGCAGTACGCTTGGCATACGCTCGGAGCCGTCGTAGTTATCTTCCCAATCGACTGTATCTTTGTCCAAATCAGCAAGCATTTGATGGGTCAGCTTAGTCATACGTACTTCGGTATAACGCATGGCTGCCGGAGGATCATCATCGATCGAGCCAAAGTTACCTTGACCATCAACCATCGGATAACGCAAACTAAAGTCCTGCGCCATCCGCACAATTGCATCATACACCGCACTATCACCATGTGGGTGGTATTTACCGATGACATCACCGACCACACGTGCCGATTTTTTGTACGGTTTGTTGTAGTCGTTTGACAGCACATGCATGGCATACATCACACGGCGGTGTACGGGCTTGAATCCATCACGCACATCAGGAAGCGCACGAGAGACGATTACGCTCATCGCATAATCCAAGTAGGATTGCTTCAATTCATCTATGATGCCAATAGGATTGACCGATTCGCTCATATACACTCCTTCACTCACATTCTTTTTCTAATGCCAAAACGCCTGCTCGATATAGCCATGAGCCGTACAAAAAGACAGCCGCATATTTATGCAGCTACCATCAAAGTACAGCGCATACATATGCACTGTTAAGCATGCAAAACAATAGTAAAATGGTGATACGGTTTTTGTTGAAATTAATGTTTAATACAAAGAAGATATTTTAGCACAATTTTGCTAATTTAGGGGTTTCTAGACGGTATTAGCAACAAGCAAAACAGCTGAACGACCTCAGTGTTCTCACTTATCTATAACAGCTAAATTATACCCGTCTAAGTGAGCGCTGGTGCAAGAAATAGTAGTATTTTGGTACTTTGATAGCCTATTCAGACTTAAGATATAACCATAAAAAAACTGCATACATCTGATGCAGTTTTTTATAGTTGTATGGTTCTTTTATGCGTTGCTTTGAGCCTTGTTACGACTGTGCAAAGGCCTGATCAAAAAACTCTCGCGTGGCTTGCGTACAAGCTGTGCTAACTAAACCACCATGGTAATTGCCCAGTACTGCAGCGGCAGCGGCTTGTTGCAAGATAGCAGGATCAGTGACACCTGCAGCCTGAGCGTTTGCAATGGCTAGATTTTGAACTTCAGACAATGTCATGGCAAATTCAGCCTTGACATCATCAAGTACTGTCGTTGACATCCACGGGTTGCTCATGGCATCTCCAATAGAGGTAACTGCCCCTCTATTACCTGTGTTATCTACATCTAATACCGTAATGTTCAAACTGGCATCTGTAGCCGCGCTCGCCTGCTGTAGAATGGCTGACATCGAGCCCGTATTTAAGTCAAAAAACACGGTTGGGTCTTGATGACCACCGCACAATAATGTTGGCATCTCAGGGGCATAACCACGTAAATCATTGGCTTTTAGTGCTTTACGCAGCGTGTTCTGCGGCGTGGCTGCAGGTAAAACCCCCGTCTCAGCCACGAGGCTGTCTGGATTTTGCAAAGCATCGGTCACATAAGCGGCACGAAAATCTGTTTTTATCAAATAGTTGTCTGCTGCAAATCCTAAAAAGGCAAAAGGCAACTCACTATCAGGCAGTTGCTCAAGCACTGCATTGTTGGTTGGACTGGCTTCAAACAGAGCGTTATCAGGCAGCTTGTTTGCTGAGACCAACTCACTAAAGCTCAATAGACTGGGTAACTGAGTATTGGCGTAGCTGGCTGTGAATATGTCAGCGGTATTATTGTAGACATCACCATAGGCTTTTTGCAGCCCGGTCGCTAATAGTGGTGCAAACCGTGTCGCCCCCACATTGACATTGCCAGCAAAAATCGCATCACCAAACGCGGCCAGTGCATAAGGCCCAGATGAAGGAGATATCGCAGTCACAGTCTCGTTATTTTGCTCAAGCAACCTTGCAGTTGCCATGGCTACATGTCCACCCTGCGAGTAACCACTGATGAATAATTCACCAGAATCATCAATGGCTGCATACTCGGCATCATCGCCACCTTCCTCTTGAGCAATGATAGTGCGTGCACTATCTAACGCATCAGCCATATCTTTCGCTTGCTGTTCAGCCACGAGGTATGGATGATAGTCAAGATCGGAGTCATCATAGCCTGCATAATTTGGCGCAACGACGATGTAGCCTTGAGCGGCAAAATTTGCCGCGATCAATGTCGCTTCACCAGTTGCTGAGTTTTGCGGATTCGCCACTTGGGAAAAATCATAGTTTTTATCTGTGGTGGTGCCGTGAGCATAGAGTAAGATAGGTCTATCACCTTGACATTCAGCGCCCTCACCGCTTGGTAACATAAGCGCGGCAGTTGCATTAGTACTTTCTCCTGCTGCACCTACTGTTGGATAGTTCACTTTCTCAATTTTAATATCGCATTTGGCGTCAGGCGTCGCGGTCGTACCAAGACCAAACTGAGTATCTATTTGTTCAGCGGTAAATGCACTAACCGGCTCAACAGTAGTAGCATAAGAGACCGTGGTTTCGTTGTCATCATTACAACCAATCAATAATAAACTACTGGCAACGGCTACCGACAACAGACAGCGCGACATTGTCGGCTTATGCCCAGTAATATGATTTGATAGAGAAGCATCGGCAGCTGGCGTGATGCGATTGTTTTCTGTGGTAGGTTTGGATTTGCTCATGTTTGCTATCCTTAGCGGTGGTGAATCAAGCGTTTGCCAGAAGTCCTTGGCAATAGATGTGTGTTCAAGTTGCAATGACACCTAATCAATGACTGTTATGAACTACCCACTACCTTAGAGGTAGGGGTTTCTTAGGTAATGCTCATACTTG
>NZ_JAKDUI010000010.1 GCF_030457785.1 Psychrobacter sp.
TATTTTTATGGTTGAACGATAACTAGCTGAAGCGGCTCATCAGCATTAATAAGCAAACCTCCGACTCATGGCGACTAATTTTGCCTTTTGTTGAAGTGGTAGGTTGAGGTGATAGATGGTTAAATACCAAAGTCATTATTATGATATTGTTATATAGCTAAGTATATGCTACTGAATTTAATAGTTAGGGTAAAGACTGCCGTTCAACATCGTTTCAGGTCATTGGTTTTAGACAGCACATATATGTCAATCACTGTAGAGCAGACTACCACAAGCTTTTATCATTTTTTGTTTTATCTTTATGGGTTGATGGGAATATCCGATTATGGCTGAAAAAAATAACTTAAGTATCGAAGATTTACTGCGCTTTACCGTCAAGCACAAAGCATCAGATTTGCATATTTCAGCCGGCATGCCAGCGATGATTCGTGTCGATGGCGAAATGACTCGTATCAATATGCCAGAAATGAGCCATCAGGTAGTTCATCAGCTCATTTATGACATCATGAATGATAAACAACGCGCTGATTTTGAAGAGTTTTTTGAGACAGACTTTTCCTTTGAAATCCCTAACTTAGCGCGTTTTAGGGTAAATGCTTTTAACCAAAACCGTGGCGCAGGCGCTGTATTTCGTACCATTCCTTCCAAGGTTTTAACCATGGAAGACTTGGGGATGGGCAATGTGTTCAAAAAAGTCTCCGACTTTAAGCGCGGTGTTGTATTGGTCACCGGTCCGACAGGTTCGGGTAAATCAACGACACTTGCTGCCATGATTGACTATATCAACGAGAGCCGAAAAGAGCATATTCTAACCATTGAAGACCCCATCGAATTTGTTCACGCTTCTAAAAAGAGCCTGATAAACCAACGTGAAGTTCACCGTGACACCTTGGGTTTTGAACCGGCACTACGCTCGGCACTACGTGAAGATCCTGACGTTATTTTGGTTGGTGAGCTACGTGACCTAGAGACCATTCGCTTGGCGTTGACCGCCGCAGAGACTGGGCACTTAGTCTTTGGCACTTTGCATACCAGTTCAGCAGCCAAGACCATCGACCGTGTCATCGACGTATTCCCTGCTGAAGAAAAAGATATGATTCGCGCCATGCTGTCAGAGTCACTACAGGCGGTGGTCTCGCAAACGCTACTACGCCGCAAGACTGGTGGACGTGTTGCAGCAAACGAAATCATGCTAGGCACTCCCGCTATCCGTAACCTGATTCGTGAAAATAAAATCGCTCAAATGTACTCTGCCATCCAAACCGGTGCAGGCGACGGCATGACCACACTCGATCAAACACTGAAAAATCTAGTCGCTAAAGGTACTATCACTAAAGACGTCGCTCGTCCATATGCCAAGCAGCCTGAAGCATTCGTATAGCTTAGCTACTGAAACGCATATAAAGCCTTATACACATTTCTTTGTGAGCCATATTTACAGAATGATTTTAGATATTTTTTTCATCCATTTACATCGAATGCAGGTAAAACATGGACATTGATAAACTATTGCAATTAATGATCAATAAAGACGGCTCTGATCTTTTCATTACCGCTGATGTAGCGCCTTCCATGAAGGTAAATGGAAAGATTCTGCCAGTTGGAAAGACACCGCTGACTGCCGCACAAACCTTCAAACTGGTAAAGAGTGTCATGACGGACAGCCAGCAACAAGAGTTTGACGAGACTAACGAATGTCAATTTGCTATTTCGGATAAAGCAAAACAAGCGCGCTTTCGAGTGAGCGCATTTATGCAGCGTGATATGGTAGGCATGGTATTGCGGAAAATCAAAGCCGAAATTCCAACTGTTGAAGAATTGCATCTACCGCCTATTCTGAAAGAACTTGCGATGAAAAAACGTGGTATCGTGCTACTCGTTGGTGCGACTGGTACGGGTAAATCTACCACGCTGGCGGCCATGGTTGGACATCGCAACAAACATGCTCAAGATCATATTATTACTATCGAAGATCCTATCGAGTTTGTCCATCAGCATAGTGGTTGTATTATTACGCAACGTGAAGTCGGTATCGACACTCACTCTTTTGAATCTGGCCTAAAAAACACCTTGCGCCAAGCTCCTGATGTTATTCTAATAGGTGAGATTCGTAACCGAGAGGTTATGAACTATGCGATTCAATATGCGGAAACAGGACACTTGGTATTTGCAACACTACATGCCAACAATGCCAACCAAGCCGTTGATCGTATTATTCACTTTTTCGAATCTAACCGCCACAACCAGTTATTTATGGATTTATCACTTAACCTACAAGCCATTATTGCGCAGCAGCTCATTCCGACCGCTGATGGAAAGGGCTCTCGCGCGGCTATCGAAATATTGTTAAACTCGCAACTGATTAGTGATTATATTCGTAAAGGCGAGGTTCACGAAATTAAAGATGTGATGAAACGCTCGCGAGAAGGCGGTATGCAGACCTTTGATCAAGCGCTCTTTGATTTGTATGAAGAAGGAGATATTACCTATGAAGACGCTATTTTACACGCCGACTCACCCAACGATCTACGTTTGCAAATTAAACTGAAAAGCGAGAACGGCCAGCACCTTGTCAACGAAAGTATTGGCAGTTTGTCATTAGATAACAATTGATATCCATGCATTTGAGATATACTTCAAAAAAAACCCTCATATAGTTTTATGAGGGTTTTTCTATTTTTGGGCATCCGCCTGATCAAAAGCTATCGTCTACCTAAAAACTATGAGAATCAAAAACGACAAACGGCTATTTGATGCTGTCTTTACATTCTTGATCGTCGCAAATACCATAAAGTACCAAAGAGTGGCCCGACAACTTAAAGCCATGTTCTTCTGCTACTTTGATCTGCTCTTCTTCGATAGTATCGTTGTGAAACTCCACAATTTTGCCGCAGTTATCACAAACCAAATGATCGTGGTGTTCTTCTTGGGTGATCTCAAACACCGATAAGTTATTTTCAAAATTGTGGCGCTCAACGATTCCCGCTTGTTCAAACTGCGTTAATACTCGATAGACAGTCGCCAAACCCACATCTTCACCTTGATCAATCAGCGCCTTATAGACCTCTTCGGCACTCATGTGATGCAGTTCTGCTTGTTCTAGTAGCTCTAGAATTTTGATACGAGGCAAGGTGACTTTTAATCCTGCTTTACGTAAATCTTGATTGGTAAAAGAAGCCATAATATCCCTTTTGACTGTAACAGTCTTAGCAAATAAATGAGGAAAAATGTGAGATGAATAATCATCTGCGATTATTGTTATCGAACATTCAGTATTTTAATGTCGTGAGATACGCTTACCCTGACCATATACATGTAGTATTGCTTAACAAAATATAAATGCAAGCGTGTGAAATTGAAATATAAATAACAAAACCACTCAGGTAGCGTTTGGTAAATAATGTCGTAAGTGGTAGGCAATTGCAAGTAAATGACGTATCATTTGGTCAAGATAACCGGTCGGACTTGCAACAACTAAGGCTGACCGCGCCTAACCCATTTCTTATGAGTCATCTTACCATGATAAAGACATTAACTTTTCGTTCGTTAAACCATGCAAGTGCAATACGCAAACTCATCACCACCAGTATGCTGAGCGCTACTGTTGCTATGTCTGGCTGCTCTTTACTGAGTGTTTATAAGATTGACTTGCCCCAAGGGACAGCGATTACGCAAGAGCAAGCGCAAACACTACAAGTGGGCATGAATCAGAATCAAGTCCTATATACGCTTGGTAGCCCCGCAATCAGAGATACTCTCGAGCCTAAGCGCTGGGATTATATCTATGACTATCAAGCAGGCACCGAAGGCGACCGACAAGGTATCGATGATGTTAAAAATGCCAGCCAACACCTGGTCGTGTATTTTGACGACAATGGCTTGGTCAGTCGTATCGAAGGCATAGAAAGCTTGCCATCTTCATAATGACGACAGTTCACGCTATGTGATAACTGGTGGCTTATTTAGCATCAGGGCTTCGAGATTTGCTTTTGCGCTGAGACATTGGATCAGCGCTCAAGCTACGATATACTTCTATCCGATCAAACGGTTGCAAGCGATAACTTAGCGGCTGCTTTTGTGCATAGATGCCGACGTGCCAACGTTTAGCCGTTGGCGCAACAATATCCGCTACTCCTTCACACCATTCAGCCAGTTCTGTAAATTTGCTCAACCAACCAGACTGTGCCAATGCCTCATATAAAGTAGCACCATGCTGGATCTGCAAAGACAGATAGTGCTGACGCCGTTCATCTTCAGCATAGGCTAAATACACCGTCATAAATGCGGGTCGATCAGACTGCAGCAAAGCGTTGGCAGAGTGGTTCTCACTAGTGGTTAACTGAGCCACTGCATCACCCAACCTACCAAGGACAATAACAGCGCCAACGGCACGACCAAACGTATCGCCACCCGCCACAAGTTATACAACCCCTCACTGCCGAAGTTTAAAGACTTACGCAAGTGACTGATTTTCATCTGCCAACCTGCAAATATCGATAACAACAACACAGCCACACTACTGACAACGACCAAAATTCCGACTAGCCATATGGGTGGAATAGTAACAACCAACGCCAGTGCTACTACCGCCGTAATAACTAGACTGACTAACAAACCAAACTTATGCGCTAGCTGCTGACTACTATAATGCAGCAAGTAACTAACAACGAATAGCACGCCTATCCCATACAATAACTGTCCAAGCGGCGGCAAAACCATACCGCTAATAAACAAAGCAACCACCCCAACCAGAAGCTGGAGTATCCAAATCGGCAACACCAATTTCGTCGCGCGATGGCTGCGATCAGTAGCCTTGCTTTTAACTTGGTACTTTTCTTCTTCTACTGCGCTGACAGCTTGCTTACTTACCAAGTTTTGACCGAACCAATATAGACCTGTACCTGCCCCCACGCTAACCAATGCCAGCGCGACAGCACGTGCCCACTCAGCTAAGCTGACGTTTGTCATAGCAAAATCAATATTTGGTAAGCCGTTCAGTACGCCAAGCAATAAGCCGACGACCATCAAACCCAAACCAATCGGTAAGGGCGCAACGCCTACCAAGCTTAACAATACCGCAATGACCATCAAACCTGCCGCAATGGCGAAGCTCGGCACCGCGGGGGCGCTATTAAGATCAGCCAATGCCGTCAAGATGCTCGTGCTCACACCCGAGACGACCAATGCTGCGACAACGACTGACACCAACGCTGCCAACCAACCAAAACTGCGCCATATCGGGCTAGCATCTGCTTCGCGAGTGAGTTTTTGCATACCAGCTAATGGCGCATCCACACTCCGATATGCCAGCGCTATCTCAGCATACACAACAGGCAGTGCTACCAATATCATAGCCAGTAACCAAAGCAACCAAAAATCTATCTCACCAACTGAGACAGGCGCGAACCAACGAAATAACAATAGCGGCAATAGTGCGGCGATAAAATAAGAAGCATAACGGATCATCATAATCTAAATCCAAACGATCTAAAGGAAATAACAATAATTTAGCACCTCACAGAGTAACAATAAGCCAGAGTAACGATAAGTCTCTGAAGATGCTTTTATCTTTATATCTGTGACGCTTATATGAGGGACATACAGCTATAAAAAAACCCCGAAATCGGGGTTTAATAATTACATAATGGCTAACAAACGGTCAAATGCTTGTGATCACTGATCACAATGTAATCATTAGATACTCGTTACTGGTTATTGAGTACTAACGAATCAGTGAACCGCGCTGACATAATCTGACAAAATGCGAATATCACGGTCTGATAGCTTTGAGGCAACTGTCTGCATCATGCCCATCTCACCTTCTTTGGCAGCGTCATTGATACGCTTTTGCTCTTCGCTATCGATATCATCCACACGACCAGCAGCACGGAATAGCTTTAATTGAGTGGAGATATATTCCGCATGTTGTCCGCCTAAACGCGGAAATGCAGCCCATTCATTACCTGCAGCATCTGGACCATGACAGCCTGCACAGCCAATGACACCACGTGATTTATCACCACCGAGGTAAATTTTTCTGGCTTCGTCGTTGGTCACTGGATTACCGTAACCAACTCCCCAAGGCGCTTGAATAGCATAGTAACCTGCTACGTTGGCTAAGTCTTGTTGAGATAAGTTAGCAATTTGCGATTGCATAATACCATTTTTGCGATAGCCAGTTTTATAGTCGATCAACTGTTTGTATAAGTACTTCACGTTTTGACCGCCAAGATTTGGCTGGGCTGGAACGGGACTCACACCGTTGACACCATGACAGGCAGCACATACAGTTTCTGCAATTTGCTGGCCTGCTTCGACATCATGCTCAGGAACAATAATAGCAGCTTGCACGCTGAAACTTGCAACGCATAAGCTGGCAGCAGCGATTAACTTTTTCATTGATACAAATCCTACTAACTCGACGTAAGCAATATTTAGAGTGATGCACTACTAAAACGCTCGATACCAGCCACTTAATATTTAGCGAAACAGGTATATCATTTGAGGTCTTGGCCACAAGCAATCTGAAAGTACTTACTAACATCAGGGTTTATTTTCGATTATTATAGCAAGACTTTGTAGCATTTGCCTACTTAATCGTTACATCCGTCAGTTTTCTAATGACACAAGCCACGATACTAGAGAACATAAAAGCGCTCAGAGGCAAAATCTCCTAACGCTTTAGTTGTACAACGTGATCATTTAATATGGCTTTTAGAATCGGTAGAACCTGTTTGAAAATACCAGCATGGCACTACCGATATTTAGGATGGTCGGAATAAAATACAGTCTAGTAGGCCAATGCTATTCGTGCTGTCTGAACCTGTTGCAACGCTCAACGCACTTGGGTTTAACGCACTTGGGCTTAACGCACTTAGGTTTAACGTACTGAAGTTGAAGGCGGCAAGGTTCAAAGCTCAACACCTCTTAGTCAATCATGTACTCAATAAGCTTGCGATAATCATCGTCATTGCAATCCTTACAAAGTCCGCCAGCAGGCATCTGTGGCATGCCACTTTTCACTGATTGAATCAACGATGCCATGCCTTTTTGATCGATGAGCTGCTGCCATTCAGCGCTGTTGCCTTTTTTGATTGCATTTAACGCCCCACTATCGTGACAGACAGCACATGAGTTATCATAGATGGTAGCAGTATCAGCAGCACTGGCTTTGGTGAGCATCGCACCACTTAACAACAAAACGGCCATGCTCCCTGTTATGACATGGCGAGCCTTGCCAAGTGTTTTGGTGATTGAAGACATAAAGCACCCCCTTTGGATGTTTAATTCGCTTAATCAAACCTGAAATCAGAAGATATCAAGCACTTTGCACTAGATATCACTCGACCACTATTGTAACAATCCGTGTCATTTAAATATAGATGGGTATGGTTTGGCTTTGGTAAGCTACTTGGTGTTACCATAGATTCGTACCGCCAACTGACTCACCCCACTATGACGTTGTTGTTTCTACAGTGGTATCATTAACGCTCACTTATTTTTGAATAATCAAACACATCCTACATAACTAATGTCGCTAATAGTATAGAATAGTCAGTAATTTAACATGCCTGCTATTATGATTGATAAGCTATCATGGTTTACATAGAAACGGTTATGACTGATAAACACCTTGCATAACTCCCAACCAATTCAACTAAAATCAAGTCCACTAACTGACAACTTGATAACCGTATCCAACTTCTTAATTTTTAACGAGCCATTTATGAGTACCCCGTTTACTGATGTCGCCTCCGAGCATGCGCTGTATAACACCAAGTCCCGTCAAAAGATTCAACAAACCGAGTTCATGACGTCAGCGCCTACTTTTCGCCTTTGCCCTGCTGATATGGGTCTGGAGGTTGCATTTGCTGGGCGTTCAAATGCTGGCAAATCATCAGCCATCAACGCTTTGACTAACCAGCGCCAACTGGCACGCTCCTCTAAAACGCCTGGTCGTACGCAAATGATTAACTTTTTTAGTATTGGCGATACCAACAGACGACTGGTTGATCTACCTGGCTATGGCTATGCCTCTGTGCCGCTTGAGATGAAAAAAGAATGGCAGGTCGAGTTGGAAGAGTACTTGGTATCACGCTCCAGCCTAGTAGGCTTAGTATTGATGACAGACATTCGTCATCCGCTCAAATTCTTTGACGAGCAAATGCTACATTGGGCGAAAGATGGCGAGCTGCCAGTGCATATCTTGCTGACCAAAGCCGATAAACTGAAATATGGCGCTTCTAAAAATGCACTGCTAAATACGCGTAAAAGGCTTAAACAACTGGGCTTAAATTGTACCATCCAGTTGTTTTCAGCATTACGAAAAGAGGGGTTGGATGAGTTGGCTGGTGTCATGGGGCGTTGGTACGATTATCAACTTGACGACGGAAATATCGTTGAGACGGTGATTGAAGAAAACGACAGTGCCCAACTCGACGACTTTCAAGACGATAATGATCATCAGGCGGATGTTGGCCAAGCGGCAAATAAATAGAACGACGGGAAATGGTTTTTGCCGACTGATTATTTTTTTGAACGAGCGAGCAGTTCACTATTAAGGCGTGCCCTCAGTTTAATCGCTCAATTCAATCGACGGTCATCTAAATCGCTTAAAAAAAGAGTTTGTCCTGTTAGTGACAAACTCTTTTTTTATTCGGGCGCTTTGAACGCAGCCTATTCATGCTCGTCTTTATCCACACAATAAGTCAGCCAGCGCTTGCGGTGTATCAACCTGATACGTTGGCTGCTGCGCCGCTAACTCCTCACTCGACGCCGTACCATAATCAACCGCTATGCTAGTCATGCCCAACTGAGTTGCCATTTGAATATCATAGATACTGTCACCGATAAAAACAGCGTCAGATATTTTTTGCTGAGTATGGTCCAAAATATCATGCAACATCTGTGGATCCGGTTTTGATCCTGCCTCATCTGCACAACGCGTCATGACAAAATAGTGATGGCTCTTAGAAGCATCTAACACCCGATTCAGTCCCTTTCTTTTTTTTCCTGTGGCTACCGCAAGCTGTTTGCCTTGTGTGTGTAGCGTCTGCAACATAGTTTCTGTTGGCTCAAAAAGCGGCGTGCTGTGACTATTGGCGATATAGTACTCTGCATAACTCTGCTGAATCGCCAACTTCTGCGCTTCACTTGCTAGTGGATATAGGATATCAATACCATTCATCAAACTAAGACCAATGATATCCTGCACTGCTTTATCAGTCGTCTGAAATCCATGCGCTTCTCCTGCCACGTGCATCGATGCAACAATCAAACCGATGGAGTCCATCAAGGTACCATCCCAATCAAAGATAATCAGTGTTTTATTAGCCAATTGATGACTGTCTGCTGACTGACAGCTATTGGCGGTAACAGAAATACCAGTGGTAGATTGTTCACTCATGGATACACCTCAACAAATAGCGGTAGTAAATAACAAATATGATTAATGACGAATAATAAGTAAGCATACAAAACGTCACGGCAGCTTATTTTAGGGCGGAACAGTTACGAAAAATAAGGTGGCGTGACGTTTGTCAATAGGGTGCGCATTTAAAAATTGGTACAGAAAGCACTGGGCTTGCTACCTTACTCAGGCAGTCTTATTCAGGCAATTCAGTATGCTCTGGTAACCAATCTGCCATGTCGTCTGGTAGCGGTGCAGTAATGGTTTCATAGCCTGGAATATCTAATCGCCACGCATGCAGACACAAACGATGAACTCCTGACTTGTCATGAACATTATATTTATCATCGCCCAAGATGGCGTGACCGATGTGCGCCAAATGCACACGTATTTGATGTGTGCGTCCTGTCAGCGGCTTGGCTTCAATCAAGCTTACTGGCTCATCTGCTAGCATAAAACGATGATGCACTATAATGTCAGTCTGACTTTCTTTGGCTTGTGAGTCTTGATTTTGTGAAGTAATGGCGTCCACTTTGACACGGCGTTCTCCACTACCGAGTGTATAACGTAATAATGGTTGGTCGATACGTTGCTCGTTCAGCGCAGGCTGCCCTTTTGCCAGACACAAATAGTGCTTTTGAATGGTCTTATCTACCAAATGCTGCTGCAAGGTTTTGAGCGCAGAGCGTTTTTTGGAGATCATGAGCAAGCCCGAGGTGTCTTTATCAATGCGATGCACCAACTCCAGATATTTCTTGCCAGTCACTTCACGCATGGCTTCGATGACACCAAAGTCCAACCCACTCCCACCATGCACAGCAATACCAGAGGGTTTGTTTAATACTAGCAACCCATCATCTTCGTATACCACACGTGCCAATAAACTGTTAGCAAATTCGGTACTGATGATAGGCTTTTCACGTGTTGCCAACTGAACTGGTGCGATACGTACCACATCTTCACGCTGCAGCCTGTCGTGTGCCTTACAACGTTTATTGTTGACGCGCACCTCGTCAGAGCGAATCATTTTATAGATATGCGATTTTGGCAACCCTTTTAAGCGGTTTAGCAAAAAGTTATCCAAACGCTGGTCATGTTGGTGGCGCGTTACTTCCAGATAATTGACGCGACCGAAGTTACTGATTTCGTCGTCAGCGCTTTGCGGCCGTGTTTTGCTATTAAAAATAGCTGGGGCTTCATGGATAGGTGCGTCGTCTGTCATTTTTGGGTTTGTCATTTTTAGTTAGGTATTTACACAAAGATTTGCTATAGTTTAACATGTTGAACACCAATTAAGCAGAAGCTGCGACAATAATCATTGTTGCGTCAGATTGCATTATCGCCATTTTTGCTACTTGTTAGTAAAAAGGTTTTAGCGATATTGTCTGCCAAGATTGTTTGCTTCAGCTCACTTTAGAACGCATTGTTTGATTAAAGATGTTTTTTATAACACGACCTATCAACATGCTGCGTAAATTGAAAGAGCTCAACCGAAAGAACGGTATAGGTTTTATTCCGTACCATAAAATAAATAGTGACACAAAATACCATCGAGTGAGTAAATCTGGCAAAGTGCCCGTTTATTGACCGATTAAAACATAACATTGACTCACCACCCGCATAGCCACGACTTTTTTTAAAATGATTTATCATGGCTTTTTACGCGAGCGCAGTTGAGCAAGTATGGGAAGTCTTACGTTAGGATCGACAAACATATCGATAGCTGCCTAAGTATTAGTGGTCAAACAGATGACAATAGAGACATAAACAAATAGACACAGCGCCGTGCCAATATGCCGGTGATTTATTCTGTTTGCCAAGTACGCCCCGCTGATGACGAAAGCGGTGACATCTAACCCTAAGACACCCAAGATATTATTGACGTAATACCCAAAAGAACGACACATAAAGCATGACCAATTGCTTCACCTAATGACAACGCTGCCGGATACCGCTACTTTACAAGCTAGCACTGAACACAGCGATATTATTACTAGGCTTTGATGGAATTTTTGCAACAAAACAATGCCTTTATCAGGATTTTTAGACCAGTAACTGACTCATTGCCCACTCTTACAAAGTGCGCGGATTTACCCAAACAGAAACTACTGACCCCGAAGACTGATGATGCGCTGGTGCATCAATATCTAGAACAAGCAGACAGTAATACCTGAGCCTATAGCCTTACACCCTATTTGACTCATACCTGCGTTAGCACCGCTAATGCGATTTAGGCGAAAAAGCGGTTGAAAAGCCCAAGTACATTATGAAACTCATGATTTGCGTTCTACCGTCAATGATTATCTACCCATGCTAATGTAACGATTAGCCACACTTGCCACCACGCCCTAAAGCCCAAAACCGTCGTCGTTATGCGTACTCATAGGATAGAAATATGAAGCGCATTTTGATCAACGCTACCCAAAACGAAGAAATTCGTGTGGCCTTATGCAAAGGCAACCATCTGTACGATTTCGATCTAGAAAACCGTACCCGCGAACAAAAAAAATCCAACATTTATAAAGGTCATGTGACTCGTGTCGAGCCATCACTTGAAGCGGTGTTTGTTGAGTACGGCTCACAACGCCAAGGCTTCTTGCCGGTTCGTGAGATTTCTAGCGAATACCTCAGCGGCAATCCACGTGACGAAAACATCAAAAAACTGATCAAAGAAGGCGACGAACTCATCGTCCAAGTCGAAAAAGAAGAGCGTGGCAATAAAGGTGCTGCTCTGTCGACTTATGTCTCTTTAGCAGGACGTTACCTAGTATTGATGCCAAACAACCCTCGTGGTGGCGGTATTTCACGTCAAATATCAGGTAAGCTGCGTGAAGAAATGAAGCGCATGTTGAGCAATCTTGACCTACCAAAAGGCATGAGCGTTATTATTCGTACCGCGGGTATTGGTAAAACACAAGAAGACTTGCAACACGACCTAAACCATCTGCTAAACATCTGGAAAGCAATCCAAGAACAAAATCAAAAATACCCTTCTCCGCGCTTGGTTCATCAAGAAGCAGGTGTTGTAACACGTGCCGTTCGTGATTACTTACGAGATGATATTGCCGAGATTTGGATTGATAACGAAAACGCTTACATCGAAGCGTCTGGTTTTATCGATGCGGTGATGCCAAAGCAAGCTGAAAAACTACGCAAATATACCGATTATGAGCCGATGTTTTCACGCTTTAATATCGAAAAACAAATCGAAACCGCTTATCAGCGCGAAGTTCGATTGCCTTCGGGCGGCTCAATCGTTATCGATCAAACTGAAGCACTGGTTTCTATCGATATCAACTCGGCCAAATCGACTAAAGGCTCAGATGTTGCCGAAACCGCTTATCATACCAACTTAGAAGCCGCCGATGAGATTGCCCGTCAGCTGCGCTTACGTGATATGGGTGGTTTGATTGTCATTGATTTTATCGACATGAATGACAACAAACATCAAAAGGAAGTCGAGAAACGCCTAGTCGATGCAACGAAATACGACCGTGCTCGCGTACAGTTTGGCGATATCTCTAAGTTTGGCTTGATGGAGATGAGTCGTCAGCGCCTACGTCCATCACTAGAGGAGTCAACCGGCTATATCTGCCCACGCTGCCACGGCAATGGTATGATTCGTGACCTGCGCTCATTATCACTGTCCATCATGCGTCAAATTGAGCAAATCGCACTAAAAGAACGCCAAGGTGAAGTCCAAGCAGAAGTACCGACAGATATTGCTGCGTTTTTATTAAACGAAAAACGCGATAGCTTGGTGTATCTTGAGCAAGACAGTGGCACACGCATTACCATTTTGCCACACGCTCACTTGGAGTCACCCAACTTTAAGCTACACTTCAATCGTGATGGTTTCGCACCATCGAGCTATGAGCGTATCACCGACACGCAGCAACAAGAATCTACCGAATTGGGTTACGACGTGGATTGGCAAACAGCTGAAAACGAACGTCCTGAACAGCAGCCAACCCGTCAACCACGCCAAGCATCTAAAAACAATGCTACAACCAGTCAGAATAAGCATGCGCAGTCGAATAAACACACGGCAAATCATAACGACACCAACCACGCCTCATCTACACGAACAGCGCAAGATGGTAAAGCTCAAAACGTTGCAGACCCAGTCGCACCAAAATCTGCTAAGGTTACAGAAGCCCAGCCACAAGCAGTTGCCTGGCTATCTAACCTGTTTGCCCAAGCACCGCAAGCGTCAACGACACCCAATGTCAGCAGCCGCGATGCAGCCGAAGCGATAGAAGCACACGTCAACAACGGCTCACAAAGCTTAGGCTCATTTGGACAAATCGATAACACCGCTCTGGACAACGCAGCGGGCGAGTCGCAGACTGCTCAGCAAAGCAACAGCCAGAGCAATGATGAAAAATCATCAAGCAGCAACACTAATCAGCAAAAATCACGTCGTGGCTCAGATAGCGGCACTGATGAGAGCAAAAACGAAGACAGAAAAAAACGCAAGTCACGCAAGTCTAGATCTTCTAAGTCACGTCAACGAAAAGACTACGCTGCTGAAGGCAATAATACGCAGAGCAATGGTGACAAGCAAAAAGATAGCAGCCAAACAAGCGACCGTAACACGCAAAGCAATACCAACGAGCGTAAAGACGCTGATAACAAAGGTAGCAAAGATAGCCACGCTGCAGATCAGCACACTCGTACCAATCGTAAATCACATAGCCAACGTGGATCACGCGGAAAGCTAGAGCGCGGTGAATCACTAACGGCTGACAACGTCAAACAAAGTACACAACAAGCCAGCAAAAGTGACGATGCGAGCAACAAAAAAAGCACCTCTAACACACGCCGCAATCAAGATCCCAACGAAGTCACGTTGCAGGTCAACAAAGCGCCCGCTGGACTTAAATCACCAGAGGTCGTCCACCTATCTTTAGATGACAGCAAGCCTATTCAGCAGCAAAACAAAAGTGCTGATAAAAATGCTACTAATGATAAAACGGCAGACACGAGCTCTGTAAAAAACAGTGATAAAAACGTTGATAACAAGTCCTCAGCAGACAATCAACACAGCGCGAAAAAAGCTGATCGCCATGCTGAGGTCAAATCATCGGAAGCTGAGCAATCAAAAGAAGCAAACGAGACTGACAGCGCAAAACCAGTAGCTAACGAGGCAGATGGCAAGCAAGCATCGACTCAAGCAAGCAATGAGAGCAATGATGGCGTCAGTGCTAAAGAGAGCACCGACACTAAAACCTATGCTAAAAACGCTACTGCTAAAAATGCTACCAGTAACGGCAAACAAGCGCAGGCAGCTAGCAACAGTGCAGACAGCAATGACAAAAGCGGCCGTGATGACAGCCATAGCGACACAAAAAACTCAGCGCTTGAGTTAACACATGAGGCATTGTTTGCGACACGCTACGTGACTGCAGAAGCATTTGGGCAAGCAAGCAATGACCCACGCGTTGTACGCCATCAGCAAGCGCAAGCTGCTCAAGCGTCAACACCTGCCAAGTCAGCTGATGCAGCAGTCGTAAACACACTGACCATCAGTGGAACGGTTGGCGATTTTGTTCGTCAAGCTCTCACAGACGCTGACAATCGTATAAAAAACGATGGTGTGATTAGCTGCTTTATCGCTGCTATCGAAGCACACTCTCAGCAAGCAAAAGTGGTGAGCAACGAAGCAGAGACCGCTCCTGCCGCTGATATCAGTGATTTTGACTTTAGCAACTATGGCTATCAACCACTGGCGGCAGACTACCTAGCACGCTTTGAGGCGATGACCCAGGCTGTCAGTCAGTTTGCAGCTTTGCAAGGTAAAACGGATGTACAACCACGTGCTATTGGTAAGCGCGCCAGCAACGATCCGCGAGGTCAACATCCTGACTATCAACCATCAGAAGATCTGGCCGTGCTGAGTGTGCCTGCAGGACAAGCGACTGACACGGAGCAAGCGGAGAAAGAAGTCGATGCACATCATATCGAAGCCACCGCCCTGGCGAACGAAACGCAAGCAGACAATGTCAGCACTGAAAGTGAACAGCTGCTAGAAGTAGATCAAGCACTCTCACAATCTGCCAAGCAGCAGCCTACGGACAACACTGCAGGAGAGGCTGACGACAATGGTGCTGAAACTGCAGATATGGAACAAACCACCAAGGAAGACAGTCAATCTGCAAAGTCTAAGACGACCATTGCCAGCTATAAAAACATGATTGAAAATGTGGCTGAGCAATTACTGCCTCAAACCGGCATGTTTAATTTAACCACGCCGAAAGTACCAAAATCGCGCAGTCGCAAACCTAAGACGGAGCATAAAAAGCCCACACAAGCTGAAAAGCTAGAAGCTGACGATTCAGACAGCGACAGCTAGTTTTATAGCCGCAAAAGCAAAGCCCCCAAAGTTAATAACAACTTTGGGGGCTTTTTTATTTAAACTTTAATTGCAGTGCTAGACCACAGCATTGGTCGACACATCAGATCGTTTTGAACCAATACAAAACCACAATCAATCAAGCATCAGTGGGTAGATGACGCCTTGTCATCTTTGCCCCGGATTTTACCGACAACCGTCAAAATAGCCACGACTGCTGCACCAATAACAAAACCAACCAAGCCATTCAATATCGTAGCAGTCAACGTCTCAAAGATACCCGTCAAATGCGCAATATCTTCTACACTATGATGTAGAAATCCAATACCGTGGACTAAAATGCCACCACCGACTAAGAACATCGCCAACGTACCGGCAATAGACAGAAACTTCATCAACTTAGGAGCAGCAGCAAACATCAGCTTGCCAAATGTCTGTTTGAAGCTACTTTCTTGCTCCATCAGATGCAAACCTGCATCATCAATCTTCACAATCCCAGCAACTAAGCCATAGATACCGACCGTCACACCAATAGCAAGAATCGACAGCACTAGGCTTTGTTCTAATAATGTCGCACCCGCCGCCGACCCCAGCGCAATGACAATAATCTCAGCTGACAGAATAAAATCCGTGCGTATCGCACCTTTAATTTTGTCTTTTTCAAAAGCAACCAAATCTACTTTTTCATCCGCATTGGCCTCACGGCGTGCCTGCTGCTCTTCATCATGTGGTATAGCATGTGGCCAAAACCTATGAATAACCTTTTCAGCCCCTTCATAAACCAAAAACAAGCCGCCGCACATCAATAAAAATGTCACCAACGGCGGATAGACAGCGCTGATTAACAGTGCAGCTGGTACTAAGATAAGCTTATTAACAAACGAGCCCTTCGCCACTGCCCAAACTACGGGCAGCTCACGGTTGGCTTTGACACCAGTGACCTGCTCAGCGTTAAGTGCCAAGTCATCACCCAAGACCCCAGCGGTTTTTTTGGCTGCGACTTTTGTCATGACAGAAACGTCATCTAATATCACACTTATATCATCAAGTAAGGTTAATAAACTGCCAGCTGCCATATATGCTCCTCAGCGCAAAATTGTTGAAAAAAAGAAGGTTAGGATAATTCATACAAAACGTTTATATAAGTGGTCTGCAAAAATAATATTATTGATAATAGACTACCTAGCTGAACGCCGATATTAAATAGCACAAATGTATCTTGATTTTTGAATTCAGGCTCATAGAATCCATGTATCATTCTACATCTATTGGCTGACCTTATTTGTATCTCTATACAATCGCCTAGCCTCTAGCTGTTTTTGATAATAAATATGATAATATACGCGACATTAATATTTCATTTTTATTACCAATGAACAATAAGAATGCCCGTATACATAGACTATCAGAGTACGTGGACCTTCAATAAACACTTATCAATGCCACTACAACCATCGTTCCTGTTTGCTTCAGTGAACTCATGATTAGGCGTTATGCCTATAGGAAATTCATATGTCAGCCCTTTTCACCAGAAAAACCTTTACTGCTAATCGCTTTCGTAAAAACAAACTGTCTCGTTTTATGGCGGGTGCTTTACTAGTCGCTATTGCTGCTGGTTGCTCAAACAACAAAGCCGATGCGACCAGCAACACTGACGCTATTGGTAGTGCTCAAGAAACGGCTAGCAGCGCTGCAACTGGTGACAATGGTACTGACACTACCGTAGTTGAAGCATTACAAGCCAACTTAAACGCGTCTGGCATTGAAGAAACCATCGTCTCAGCGGTGCCAACAGCAATGGATGGTATTTATTGGGTAACGGCTGAAGGCCTGCCCTCTTTCTTTACCGACAAATCTGGCAAGCACATTATCCAAGGGCAAATCATCGCAGTGGGTGAGGAGACACCTGTAGATATCAGTGCTGAGCTCACTGCGAATACCGTCCAAGAAGCGCTAGCCGCTGTTGATAAAGAAGAAATGGTGATATATCCAGCAGTAGGCGAAACCAAAGCTGTCATTTATACTTTTTCTGATGCCGATTGTGGTTATTGCCGCAAATTGCACGAAGAGATGGATGATATCAATGCCCGCGGTATCGAAGTGCGTTATTTGGCTTGGCCACGCAGTCAAGCATCAGTTCCAAAAATGGAAGCTGTTTGGTGTAGCGAAGACCGTAACGCCGCGATGGATCAAGCCAAGATAGGTGCCAACGTCCAGGCACCTAGCTGTGACAACCCAGTACAAGCCCATATGGAACTAGGCGCCAGACTGGGTGTACGTGGTACTCCAGCCATCTTTACTGAAACAGGACAGCAAGTCGGTGGCTACCTACCGGCCGCACAGTTGGCGCAAGCCGTTGGCATAAACTGATTTGATTTGACAGACGCTGCCACCTCTAATACGCTTTGATATATATGACGGTGGCGACAGTGTTTAGACGTCACAACCACTCAATGGTGTGATACGATAAAGCACCATTAAGAATCAGCAACTTACTTTCAACTGAGCATTTTTTATTCATCTAAGATGAACCCAAGCACAATACTGCAATTGTGAAATAGAGAAAATACGCATCAATAGTAGAGTTAATACTACTAGCGCATTTGACCTTATAGCAGTGCGACACTTGATTCATCCTATTTAACCTCTTGAGGATACTGTGAGCAATTCCATCAAACTAGCGATACTTGGACTAGGCACCGTCGGAACAGGCGTGGTCGACCTAATCAACGACAACTTAGATGAACTAAAGCGCCGTAGCGGCCGCGACATTATCATTACCGAAGTTGGTACACGCCGTCATCGCGACGATATTGACCCTAATATCGTACAAAACAGTGACTTGATGGCAACTGCTGCAAGCGACGACGTTGATATCGTTATCGAAGTGATCGGCGGTACCACTTTGGCAAAAGACCTCATCATGCACGCCATCAAAAATGGCAAGCACGTGGTGACAGCGAACAAAGCACTACTTGCTGAACACGGCAATGAAATTTTTGCCTTTGCCGAAGAGCATAACGTCCATGTCGCATATGAAGCCGCTGTCGCAGGTGGTATTCCAATTATTAAAGTTATGCGCGAAGCATTGGCTGCCAACAAGGTTGAGTGGCTAGCAGGTATCATCAACGGTACAGGCAACTTCATCATGACTGAAATGCGTGATAAAGGTCGCTCGTTCGACGATGTGCTGAGCGAAGCACAGGAGCTGGGCTACGCCGAAGCAGATCCAACCTTCGATGTCGAAGGTATTGATGCCGCTCACAAGCTTGCTTTACTTGCTTCTATCGCATTTGGTACACCGCTACAGTTTGACAAAGTTTACTGCGAAGGCATCACTGGTATTACCTTACAAGATGTCAATTATGCTGAAGAGCTTGGCTACCGTATCAAACACCTGGGCTTTGCCGTACGCCGTGATGGCGCAGGCAATGATAGCGATGCGGGTATCGAGCTGCGCGTACACCCGACACTCATTCCACAGGATGCGTTACTGGCCAGTGTCAATGGCGTAAAAAATGCGGTACTCGTCAACTCTCACCCACTTGGACAAACACTATACTGCGGTGATGGTGCTGGCGCTGGCGCAACGGCATCAGCAGTGATGGCTGATGTCATGGACTTGGTTCGTGTATTGGGCAGTAAAAACAGCACTGACCAAAACAACCACAGTCATCATGTCCCGCACTTGGCATTTATCCCCGACCAATTATCCGATACACCGATATTACGTGCCGAGCAGATGACCACCGGTTATTACTTGCGTGTGCATGCTTATGACAGCCCTGGTGTGCTGGCTGATATTACCCGCATCCTAAGCGATTCGGGCATCAACATCGACGCCATCTTGCAAAAGCCTGCGCATAAAGTAGGTCAGGTACCCGTCATTATCTTGACGCTACCAGTAGTTGAGAGCCAAATGAATCTAGCGATCAAAGAAATTGAAGAATTAGACACTATTACCGACAAAGTCGTCCGCATTCGTTTAGATGAGCTTGCATAGACGACTGGAAGTCATATAGCTATTAGCTTGTCACGACACAATGCTTTCGTTCAAAATACATAAAAGGATTTATAACAATGTCAAATGATGCAATCGTAATTTTAAACGGCGCCCGCACTCCAATGGGTGGTTTTCAAGGCACATTAAAGGATACCAGCGCGACTGAGCTTGGTGCCGCTGCCATCAAAGCTGCTATTGAGCGCTCAGGTGTCAAAGCAGATAATATCGACGAAGTTATTATGGGTTGTATTTTGACCGCCGGTATCGGTCAGGGTCCTGCACGTCAAGCGATGCGCAAGGCCGGAATACCCGATGCAACGGGTGCAGTGACTATTAACAAGCTGTGTGGCTCAGGTCTAAAGTCAGTGATGCAAGCCCACGATAGCATCAAAGCTGGTAGTATCAAGGTAGCAGTGGCCGGCGGCATGGAATCAATGACCAATGCGCCTTACATCATGCCAGGGTCACGTGGCGGCTATCGCATGGGACATAAGGAGGTCAAAGACCATATGTTCTTGGATGGGCTAGAAGATGCTGAAACCGGTAAATTAATGGGTATATTCGCTCAAGAAATGGCTGATGAAAAAGGCTATACACGTGAGCAGATGGATGAGTTTGCTATCGAATCTTTGAGTCGTGCGCTCACTGCTATCAAAGAAGATCACTTCAAAGATGAAATCGAACCGGTTACCTTTCAAACCCGCAAAGGTGAAAAAACCGTTGATACTGATGAACAACCAGGTCTTGCCAATGCCGAGCGTATCCCTACTCTGCGACCAGCTTTTGCTAAAGACGGTACTGTCACAGCAGCCAATGCCAGCTCAATTTCTGACGGTGCAGCGGCAGTGGTCGTAATGAAAGAATCGCAAGCAAAAGCCGAAGGTCTTAGCTATCAAGCGCGTATCATTGCAACCGCCTCCAACTCGCTTCACCCAAGTAAATTTACAATCGCGCCAATCGGTGCCATTGAGAAGGTTTTGGATAATGCTGGCTGGACTGTCTCTGATGTCGACCTATGGGAAATCAATGAAGCATTTGCAATGGTGACCATGGCGGCCATGGACACGCTAAACATCGAGCATTCTAAAGTAAACGTCGAAGGCGGTGCTTGTGCACTTGGTCACCCAGTGGGTTGTTCTGGTGCTCGTATCTTAGTTACGCTTATCAACTCACTCAAGCGTACTGGCGGAAAAAAAGGTGTTGCAACATTATGTATCGGTGGTGGTGAAGCAGTTGCGGTTGCTATCGAACTACCTTAAGTAGAACCGGCCCAAATAGCAATCACGTTTTGACCTAGTCCCTAAAAGCTAAGTCATTATTTGAATTGATAATAGCCCTTCTTAATATTGAAAACCGCGTGGCAATCTGCTGCGCGGTTTTTTGTTGGCTCGTGCTTACAGATGTATCTCTAGTTATGATCAGGCGGCGCTTGACCCGTCGACTTCCTCTCTCCACCACCCTATGGTAACTATGGCACTGTTTACAAATTATTCCCATAGCTGGCAGCTGCGTTGCGAACATTTACAGCCCATTACACGCAATTACTTCAAGCGCACATTTTGCTACCTCGCTCATATACCTCTTTTAAAATCATGGTGTTAAGATAATTATCAAGCTTAAGTAGAGACTAAGATTACCCATATCTCTATGCCCTAAGTGGTTTGCAGCTGGTTTATACCACATATAGCATCTAATCGTATAACGATCGCAGCGGCCCTAGATGAGTAAAAGGTAAGCAAAATAATAACAATGAATTCATAAAAAAGGAAAAACATAATGAGCCAACTTATTCGTTTAAAAGATATTCAAGACACCCACCGTGAACTCATCGGTGATGATTATTATGATCCTACCGGCAACACCGCCTATGGTGTCAATGAAGACAAAGTCGGTAAAATCGAAGGCGCTTTGGTAGAAGAAACCACAGGGCGCATTCGCTACCTAATCGTCGATGCGGGCGGCTGGTTTAGTTCAAAAGAAGTATTGGTCCCAGCAGGTTTAGCACGCATCGTTGGTGACGACGTATTCTTTGACAGCTTGACCCGATCGCAGGTCGAAGCCATGGAAGTTTACGAGCGAGACTACCAGTACAGCTACAAAGAACAATATGAAAAAGACCGTACAGCTTCTGTCGCAAATACCGTCCCAAATGAAGAGCGCATGGAAATTTCAAACAGCGCCTATGAGGCGCCAAGTGCCTTGGAGTTATTGGAAGAACGTTTAACCGTCAATAAAGACCGTATCGTTGCAGGCCTGGTGAAGGTCGGTAAGCACGTCGTGACCGAAGAGCGCAACATCGATGTCGAGCTAGAAGAAGAACGTGCCAACATTCAGCGTACGAATGTAGATCGACCAACAGATCGACGCATCGGCGATGCTGATGGCAACAGGACTGTGGAGGTAGAGCTAGAAGCCGAGCGTGCTCGCGTCAGCAAAGAAACTTACGTCACCGAAGAAGTAAACGTGGGCAAAACCACGGAACGCCATACAGAAACTATAGTGGAAACGATCCAGCGCGAGGAATTAGACATCGATCGCGATGGCAACGTGGTAGACCGCGAAGGCAACCTGATAGACCGTGACGACATCACTGCAGACGATGTACGCCATGCTCGTGGTATGTAATACGCCAGTCAGCTCCTACTACTTGGCCTTTACTTAAACACCCCTGACAGGCATCCTAAGTACTTCCACTTAGTAAATTAGGCCAGAGCATGTCTCTGGCCTTTTTGCCAACGACATAAAATAGTGCACCACCGCTTCAATGATAGCGACTTAGTCTGCAATCAACCGGACCTAACGGTATCGAGTTGAGACGCTCTGTTAAGCGACAGCCCAACCCTATATAACTACTATAAAACAATAAGGATATGATGATGACTACTGACCATGATGACGGCCACCGCAAAGATAATTTGGATCAAGCGCGCACTCAATCTACCGAGCCAAAAAGCGAAAGCAACAATGCGGGCAATGACACGAATACCAGCAATAACACTAGTATCGGCAAATTTGAATTACTAGAAGAGCGTCCCGTGATAAATAAAGAGCGCTTAGACGTCGGTAAGGTGACGGTAACCAAGCACTCTCGAACCAGAACTGTGGACGTACCTATTGAACTGGTAGAAGAATATATCACTGTCCGCACTGAATATCATGACGCCGAAAGCCAAGACCTCCTATCCGGTAACTATGATGAAAAAGACATACTGCGCCATGTAGAGCCATCGCTAGACAGTAAAGCGGTAGTGACTATTAATGGTAAGCAAATAGAGATTGGTGATGCACCAACGGAGATAGTTTTATCTCGCCAAGTCGCTACTATTACTAAAGAGACTTATGCTATCCAAGAAGTTGATGTCAGCAAAACGACCCACACACATACGGATAGCATCCCAGTAAGCCTCAAACATGAAGAGTTGGATATATCAGAGGAAGGTTTTTTGGAGCATGGCGCGGATTCTGCTGATAGTAAGTAATATCAGCAAATGACACGCCCTACATACCCGTGAGACAAGCATAAAAAAGCAACGCTGGAGCCCATCCCAGATTCTGTGTAACTGCCATTTAGATTAAATGCTTACTAATACGGTCATCAAACATA